>NZ_JBAWUK010000002.1:0-17288 GCF_037079935.1 Stenotrophomonas maltophilia group sp. Smal12
TACATGGGTGAGGGCGCTTTGCTTGCGAAGCACTGCTTCGCAAGCGCCCGAACGCACAGCCGCCAGCGGCTGGGCCGGGCCCCGGAGGGGTACTTGCAGCGCCCCCCGCAACCGGACCCACCCCGCCTACCCACAGGAAGCCAGTTTTTGATGTTGCTTCGGCGCTTGCCGTGGACGTGGCCTCTGCAGGTGCAGGGCTGCAAGCCCTGCCGATAAACCCCCTCCTGCGACGGTTCGTCGCACGGGCAACCCGGGACCCGGCTCTACACTAGCAGGGTGACCCGCCTGTCCCGCCCGCAGCGCCTCCTGCTGCAGCTCGCCGTCCTGGCGACGCTGCTGATGGTGCTTGCGCCACTGGTCAGCCGCGCGCTGCAGGCGCCGCCGATGGACCACGCGGCGATGGCAGGCATGGACCACGCGCACATGCACCACGACGCTGCCGCATTGGGTCCGAGCCCTTTGCACGGGCAACGGAGTCCGACCCCACCGGCCGACCCCCACGCCATGCATGGCGAAGCCTGCGAATACTGCGTGCTGGCCATGCGCCTGCTGCCGTGGCTGGCGGTATTGGTGCTGCTGTTGCCGCTGCTGTGGCGGCCGCGGCTGGTATTCCCGTGGTCACAGCAGGTACTGCCGACACTGCGCTGGCCGGCACACGCCGCGCGTGGGCCACCGCGGTCCTCCATCGTCCGCTGATTTTCCTGTCGAATCTGCCGCACGACGCCTGAGCGGGCGCCGTGTGCGCGTGCGTACCTTGGAGCTGTTCCGATGAAAATGACTTCCCGCCCCGCGGGTGCCTGCGTGCGCCTGCCGGTTGCCCTTGGCCTGGCCGTGGCTGCAACGCTGGTCCACGCCGCGCCTGCCGAAGAGGCGCGCACTCTCGACACGCTGGTGGTCACCGCCGCCGCGCCTTCGTCGCCACTGCACTGGGTGACCGATCCACGCCTGCCGCGGCAGCCGGTTCCGGCCAGTGACGGCGCCGATTACCTGAAGACCGTTCCTGGCTTCTCCGCCATCCGCAACGGCGGCACCAACGGTGACCCGGTGCTGCGCGGCATGTTGGGTTCGCGCCTGAACATCCTCAGCAATGACGGCAACCTGATCGGTGCCTGTCCCTCGCGCATGGACAACCCGCTGTCCTATATCGCACCGGAGAGCTTCGACCGCCTGACCATCATCAAGGGCCCGCAGAGCGTGCGCTGGGGGGCAGGTGCCTCGGCCGGCACCGTGCGCTTCGAACGCGATACACCGCGCTTCGAGGAACCGGGCCTGCGTGCCGATGCCAGCGCGCTGGTCGGTTCGCGCAACCGCAACGACCAGGTGCTGGACCTGACCCTGGGCAACCCGGCCGGCTATGTGCGCGCCAGCGGCAACCGTTCCGAAGCCGATGACTACAAGGACGGCAACGGCGATGTGGTGCCATCGAAGTGGCGCAAGTGGAACGGTGACGTGGCGATCGGCTGGACGCCGGATGCCGACACGCTGCTGGAAATTTCTGCCGGTGCCGGCGATGCGATCGCACGCTACGCGGGGCGCGGCATGGACGGTGCCGCGTTCGAACGCACCAGCTACGCCGCGCGCTTCGAGAAGCGCAATCTGCCGGGTGCGTGGGACACGCTGCAGGCCAACGTGTACTACAACGAGGCCGACCACGTGATGGACAACTACACGCTGCGCACGCCGAATCCCAACAGCATGATGCCGATGCCCATGGCGTCGAACGTGGACCGCCGCACCCAGGGCGGCCGGGTCAGTTCCGAGTGGCGCTGGCAGGACGTGCAACTGGTGGCGGGCATGGATGGCGAGGACAGCCGCCATCGTGGCCGCATGGGCATGGGCCGCGACACCTACCGCCAGGCCGTCTGGGAGACCGATGCCAACTTCCGCCGCTATGGCGTGTTCACCGAGTTGACCCTCGGCGCCGGCACCGACCAGCGCTGGATCAGCGGGCTGCGCATCGATCGCGCCAGCGTGCGTGATGAGCGGCAGTCCATCCGTGGAATGATGGGCAGCCGGCCCAACCCAACGGCCGGCGAGAAGCGCAAGGCGTGGCTCGGCAGTGGCTTCCTGCGCTATGAGCAGGACCTGGCCGACGGCCTGACCTGGTATGCAGGCCTCGGCCACAGCGAGCGCATGCCCGACTACTGGGAGCTGTTCTCGCCCAACCACGGCCCGGCCGGCGCAGTGAACGCGTTTGCCGGCATCCAGCCCGAGCGCACCACCCAGCTCGACATGGGCCTGCAGTACAAGGGACCGCGCGTGCAGGCCTGGGTTTCGGCCTATGCCGGGCAGATCCAGGACTACATCCTGTTCACCTACCACGGCAGCGGCATGATGGGCATGAGCCAGGCCAGCAACGTCGAGGCGCGCATTGCCGGTGCCGAGGCCGGGTTGGAAGCGAGCCTGACCGAGCAGTGGAGGCTGGGCGGCACGCTGGCCTATGCCTGGGGAGAGAACCGCGACCAGCAGCGTCCGCTGCCGCAGATGCCGCCGCTGGAAGCGCGCCTGAGTGCGAACTGGGAGGGCCAGCGCTGGAGTGCCGGCGCATTGCTGCGCGCGGTGACCCATCAGCATCGTGTCGCAGATGGACAGGGCAACGTGGTCGCGCAGGACCTCGGGCCGAGCGCCGGGTTTGCCACCTTCGCGCTCAATGCCGCGTACCGTTTCAGTTCGCAGCTGCAGCTCAGCGCCGGCGTCGACAACCTGTTCGACCGCGCCTACAGCGAGCACCTGAACCTGGCCGGCAGCGCCGACTTCGGCTTCCCGGCCGACCCGGTGCGCTTCAACGAGCCGGGGCGCAGCGCGTGGATGAAGTTGAACTACCGGTATTGATCCGCCGGGCATAAAAAAACGGGGCCGGATCCCCGCCAGGATCCGTCCCCGCCCGACGCCCTCGGTCGGGCAGGTTCGACTCTACGATGACGGCCGCGGTGGTGCACCACTGGATACACCCCGACACACGCCGACACCGCCCATGGCAGCCTTGCACGGAACGGGTTCAAGGCGCTATCGCAGCCTTGGTTCCACGCCGGTAAACGCTTGGCACATACCGCTTTTATGGGCACTTGCCTACACTCGGCGGCCGTGGATCAATCAGGACCGTTCATGTTGGCTCGTATCGCTTCGACCCTGGCCCTCGGCCTCAGCCTGGCCGTGCTGGCCGGGTGCGCAGGCAAACAGGAGGCCGCCGCACGTCGGCAGGGCGAAGCGGTGCCGGTCACTGCGCAGGTCGTGCAGCCCACGCAGTGGAACGACACCCTGCAGGCACTGGGCACGGCCAAGGCGCGCGAGTCGATCAGCGTCACTGCCAAAGTCAGCGAGATCGTCGAGAAAGTGCACTTCGAGAGCGGCCAGCACATTGCTGCCGGTGCGCCGATCGTGACGCTGCGCGGGCAGGCCCAGGAAGCCGCATTGGTGCAGGCGCAGGCCACTTTCCATGAAGCCGATCAGCTGTACAAGCGCCAGCGCGAACTGGCCGCCCAGCGGCTGGTGTCCAGCGCCACGCTGGATACGCAGAAGTCGATCCGCGACGCCGCCGAGGCGCGCGTGATGCAGATGCAGGCAGACATTGGCGACCGCCGCGTGCGTGCGCCCTTTGCCGGTGTGCTTGGCATCCGCCAGGTCAGTCCGGGATCGCTGCTGACCCCGACCACGGTCATCGCCACGCTCGACGACATCGAGCACATGCATGTCGATTTCCAGGTGCCGGAAGTGGAGCTGGCTGCGCTGGGCGTTGGTGACAAGGTCAGTGCCACCAGCGTGGCCTGGCCGGGTCGCACCTTCGAGGGCGTGGTCAGCACCATCGATGCGCGCATCGATCCGGCCACCCGTGCGGTGACCGTGCGCGCCGATTTCGCCAATGGCGACCACGCATTGCGCCCGGGCATGCTGCTGGACGTGCGCCTGTTCCGCCCCGAGCGCCCGGCGCTGGTGGTCCCGGAGATCGCCGTGGTACAGGTCGGCCGCGATACCTTCGTGTACCGCATCAAGGCCGACGACAGCGTCGAGCGGGTGGACGTGGTCACCGGCGCGCGCCGTGCCGGCGTGGTCGAGATCAGGCAGGGCCTGGAAGCGGGCCAGCGCATCGTGGTCGATGGCACCGGCAAGCTGCGCCCGGGCCTGAAGGTTGCTGCGAAGGACGCCGCACCGGCCTCCGGCGCCAAACCGGCTGACGCGCCGGCGCCGGTCGCGGCCGAGGGCCACGGCGGATGAAGCTGTCCGACATCTCCATCCAGCGGCCGGTGTTCGCCGTGGTGATGAGCCTGTTGCTGCTGGTGCTGGGCGTGATGTCCTTCACCCGCCTGACCCTGCGCGAACTGCCCGCCATCGACCCTCCGATCGTTTCGGTGTCGGTGGACTACACCGGCGCGTCGGCGGCGGTCATCGAAAGCCGCATCACCCAGGTGCTGGAAGATGCGCTGGCTGGCATCGAAGGCATCGATACGATCAATGCGCGCAGCACCAACGGCCGCTCGCAGGTCAGCATCGAGTTCACCGCCAACCGTGATATCGAAGCAGCGGCCAACGACGTGCGCGATGCGGTCAGCCGCGTCGCCGACCGCATGCCGGAAGAGGCGCGGCCACCAGAGATTGCCAAGGTCGAGAGCGATGCCGACCCGATCATCTGGTTCAACATGGTGTCCTCGACCATGGACACGCTGGAGCTGAGCGACTACGCCGACCGCTACGTGGTCGATCGTTTCTCCAGCCTCGATGGCGTGGCCCAGGTCCGCATCGGCGGCCGCCAGCGCTATGCGATGCGGATCTGGCTGGACCGTGACCAGCTGGCCGCGCGCGGGCTGACCACCGGCGACGTGGAAACCGCACTGCGCAACGAGAACGTGGAGCTGCCGGCCGGCCGCATCGAGTCGACCGACCGCGATTTCACCCTGCGCGTGGAACGCAACTACATCAAGCCCGAGGATTTCGCGACCATCCCGCTGGGCAAGGGCCGCGATGGCTACGTGGTGCGCATGGGCGACGTGGCGAAGATCGAGCTGGCCTCGGCCGAACGCCGCGCGTACTACCGCAGCAACGGCGAGCCCGGCATCGGCCTGGGCATCGTCAAGACCTCCACCGCCAACTCGCTGGACGTGGCACGCACTGCGCGCGCTGAGGCCGAGCGGGTGGCGCTGACCCTGCCCAAGGGCACGCAGATCTTCGTCGCCTTCGACAACACCACCTTCATCGAAGCTGCAGTGGACCGCGTCTACGCCACCCTGGTGGAAGCGATGATCCTGGTGCTGGCGGTGATCTGGCTGTTCCTGGGCAGCTTCCGCGCCGCGTTGATTCCGGCGGTGACGGTGCCGGTCTGCCTGGTGGCGGCGTTCATCGCGCTGTATGCGTTCGACTTCTCGATCAACCTGCTGACCCTGCTGGCGCTGGTGCTGTGCATCGGCCTGGTGGTGGACGATGCGATCGTGGTGGTGGAGAACGTGCAGCGCCGCATCGACCTGGGCGAGCCACCGCTGGTGGCGTCAAAGCGCGGCACTGCGCAGGTCGCCTTCGCGGTGATCGCCACCACCGCCGTGCTGGTGGCGGTGTTCCTGCCGGTCGGCTTCCTGGAGGGCAACACCGGGCGACTGTTCCGCGAATTGGCAGTGGCGCTGGCCGCCGCGGTGGCGTTGTCCGCGTTCGTTGCGCTCACACTGACGCCGATGATGGCTTCCAAGCTGCTCAAGCCGCATACCGGGCAGGCCCCGCGGGGCCTGCACGGCTTCATCAACCGCAACCTGGAACGCCTTGCGGGTGCCTATGGGCGGGTGCTCGATCACCACGTCGACCGCACCTGGATCTACCTGCTGGTGATGGTGGCTGCGCTGGCCGCCAGCTGGGGCCTGCTCAAGCTGCTGCCGTCGGAACTGGCGCCAGCCGAAGACCGTGGTTCGTTCCAGATCATGATCGACGGCCCGGAAGGCGCCGGCTACGACTACACCGTGCAGCAGGTGCAGCAGGTGGAAGCGCTGCTGGCACCGCATGTCGGCCCGGACAAGCCGATCGTGCGTGCCAACCCCCGCGTGCCGGGCGGTTGGGGCGCCAGCGAGGAAATGCATACCGGCCGCGTCAGCATCTTCCTGCAGCCGTGGCGCCAGCGCAGCGAGGGTACGCCCGAAGTCGCCAACGAACTGCAGAAGGAACTGGATACCATCCGCGGCGTGCGCGTACGCACGCAGGTGGGTGGTGGCCTGGTGCGCAGCGGCGGCCAACCGTTCCAGATCGTGCTGGGCGGTCCGGAATATGCCGAGATCGCGCAGTGGCGCGACCGCATCCTGCTGCGCATGGCCGACAATCCCGGCCTGGTCGGCCCCGATTCCGATTACAAGGAAACCCGGCCGCAGATGCGGGTGAACATTGACCGCCAGCGTGCGGCCGATCTCGGCGTGCCGGTCACCGCGATCGGTTCGGCGCTTGAAACCATGATGGGCTCGCGCCGCGTCACCACCTTCGTCGACAACGGCGAGGAGTACGACGTGCTGGTGCAGGCCGGTCGCGATGGTCGCGCCAGCCCGGCCGACCTGGCCGCGATCCGCGTCCGCGCCAACTCCGGCGAGCTGGTGCCGCTGTCCAACCTGGTCACGTTGAGTGAAGTGGCCGAGGCCGGCACCCTGAACCGCTTCAACCGACTGCGCTCGATCACCATCAGTGCCGGCCTGGCGCCGGGCTATCCGCTGGGCGAGGCCATCGCCTGGGCACAGAACGTAGCCCAGGAAGAGCTGCCGCAGTACGCGCAGGTGAACTGGAAGGGCGAATCGCGCGAGTACCAGAGCGCCGGCGGCGCGGTGCTGCTGACCTTCGCGATGGCGCTGCTGGTGGTGTACCTGGTGCTGGCCGCGCAGTTCGAGAGCTTCATCCATCCGCTCACCATCATGCTGACCGTGCCGCTGGGCGTGCTCGGCGCGCTGGTCGGGTTGTGGGTGAGTGGCGGTACGGTGAACCTGTTCAGCCAGATCGGCATCGTGATGCTGGTCGGCCTTGCCGCGAAGAACGGCATCCTCATCGTCGAATTCGCCAACCAGCTGCGCGACGATGGGCGCAGCGTGCGCGAGGCGATCATCGAGTCGGCGATGGTGCGCCTGCGCCCGATCCTGATGACCTCGATCGCCACCGTGGTCGGCGCGATCCCGCTGGTGGTCGCCGGGGGGCCTGGTTCGGCCAGCCGTGGCACGATCGGCATCGTGATCATTTTCGGCGTGACTCTGTCGACGTTCCTGTCGCTGTTCGTGGTGCCGGCGTTCTACGCACGGCTGGCACCGTACACCCGTTCGCCCGAAGCGGTGAAGCGCGAGCTGGAGAAGCAGGAAGCCGAGTCGCCCTCGGTAGGCGGTCATGCCTGACCGGTACGCCGGCGGGGTCGGATCCCTTTCCCAAAGGGAAAGGGCTCTGACCCCAGACCTGCAAGGCGACGGCTTCCAGCTGCGCCCCTGGCGCCCGGATGACCTGGACTCCCTGCTGCGCCACGCCAACGACGCCGAGGTATCGCGCGGTCTGCGCGACCGCTTCCCTTACCCGTACACGCGCGGGGATGGCGAGGCCTTCCTCGCCGGCCGCGTGCTGGCTCCCGACACCCTGAACCTGGCCATCGAGATCGACGGCCAGGCCTGCGGCAGCGTCGGTGCCCAACAGGGCGTGGCCGAGCGTGGGCATACCGCCGAACTGGGTTACTGGCTGGGCCGGGCCTATTGGGGGCAGAGCCTGATGACCCGCGTGGTCGGCCTGTTCGCCCCGTGCGTGATGGATGAGCTGCGCCTGTTCAGGTTGCAGGCCACCGTGGTCGACTTCAACCTCGGCTCGGCCCGGGTGCTGGAGAAGAACGGCTTCCAGGAAGAGGGCGTGGAACGTTGCGCGGTCTACAAGCGCGGCGTGTTGCACGACCTGCGCCGTTTTGCCCGGGTACGCACGCAGCTGCCCTGAACACGCGGGCTGGCCGCTGTAGAGCCGAGCCCATGCTCGGCTGCCCTCGGGAGCCCAAGCCGAGCATGGGCTCGGCTCTGCAAAACAGCGCTACCGCAGCGGCCTGCGATCAGGGAGAATCGACCGGTCCCCTCCAGCCGACGGGACGTCCTTACAACCCGCCGACTGGAGAGAGCGCGCGTGGAAGCAACCGTACACTTCATCAACAGCATCATCTGGAGCAAGGCACTGATCTTCGTGTGCCTGGGCGCCGGCCTGTTCTTCAGCCTGCGCACCCGCTTCATGCAGATCCGTGGCTTCTTGGAGATGTGCCGCCTCACCGTCAGGGGTGAGAAATCCGACGCCGGCGTGTCCTCGTTCCAGGCGCTGGCCATGTCGATGGCCGGCCGCATGGGCATCGGCAACATCGCTGGCGTGGCCACCGCCATCGCCTTCGGCGGTCCCGGTGCGATCTTCTGGATGTGGGTGATGGGCTTCCTTGGCGCATCCACCTCGTACGTCGAATGCACCTTGGCGCAGATCTACAAGACCAAGGACGCCGAAGGCCGCTACCGCGGTGGCCCGGCGTACTACATCGAAAAGGCCATGGGCCTGAAGTGGTATGCGCTGGCCTTCGCCATCGCCACGATCATCGCCGCAGGCTTCCTGATGCCGGGCGTGCAGGCCAACGCCATCGCCGACAGCATCATCAACGCCTGCCGTGGCACCGCGCTGTGCGGTCCGCTCGATGGCCAGGCCTTCGGCATGGAATCGGTGCAGGCGCTGAAGCTGGGGATCGGCATCGTGGTGGCGCTGCTGCTGGGCGTGGTGATCTTCGGTGGCGTCAAGCGCATCGCCAACTTCGCCGAAGTGGTGGTGCCGTTCATGGCCGCCGGTTTCATCCTGATGGCCATCATCATCATGATCATCAACTACGACCGCGTGCCGGAAATGTTCGGCATCATCTTCAAGAGTGCCTTCGGCACGCATGCCGCATTCGGCGCCATGATGGGCCTGGCGGTGGAGTGGGGCATCAAGCGCGGCATCTACGCCAACGAAGCCGGCCAGGGCTCTGGCCCGCACGCGGCGGCTGCCTCGGAAGTCTCGCACCCGGCCAAGCAGGGCTACGTGCAGGCCTTCGCGATCTACTTCGACACCATGATGGTGTGCACCGCCACCGCGTTCCTGATCCTGGCCAGCGGCACCTACAACGTGTACTCGCCGGTGGAGGGTGCCGCGCCGATCTTCCAGGGCCTGGCCGGTATTCCCGAAGGCGCCGGTTACGCCCAGGCCGGCGTGGAAGCGGTGCTGCCGGGCTGGGGTTCGGCGTTCGTATCGGTGGCCATCTTCTTCTTCGCCTTCACCACCATCATGGCGTACTACTACATGGCCGAGACCAACCTCAGCTATGTGAACCACAACAGGAAGCGGCCGCTGACCGTGCTGCTGCTGCGCCTGGGCATCATCGGCATGGTGGTGTTCGGCGCGTTCCACAATGCCACCCTGGCCTGGGCGCTGGGCGACATCGGCGTCGGCCTGATGGCCTGGCTGAACATCATCGCCATCCTCATCATCCAGAAGCCGGCGATGCTGGCCCTGCGTGACTACGAACGACAGAAGAAGCTGGGCCTGGATCCGGTGTTCGACCCTGATGCCCTGGGCATCAAGAACGCCGATTTCTGGCGCCAGCGCAAGCAGGAGAGTGTGTAAGTGATCAACCCTTGGAACAACCGCCGCCCGTCCGCCCGTCCGCCGCGCGCAACGCCGTTGCCGCGCCCGGAAGTGCCGGCAACGGGCGGTGGTGGGCGCGGTGGCAGCGACGAGCTGCGTCTGTACGGCCTGAATGCCGTGCTGGCTGCGTTCGAAGCGCGGCCGCAGGCGCTGCGCAAGCTGTACCTGCTGGAAGCACGCATCCCGCGCCTGCAGCCGCTGTTGAAGTGGTGCGTGGCCAACCGCGTGGGCTACCGCGTGGTTGAAGACGGCGATCTGAACAAGCTGGCCGGCACCACCCACCACGAAGGTGTGGTGGCCGACGTGCTGCGCGCCCCGGCACTGCCGCTGGCGCAGTGGCTGCAGCAGGTCGGTGACGGCCCGGCGCTGGCGCTGTGGCTGGATGGTGTGGGCAACCCGCACAACCTCGGCGCGATCCTGCGCTCGGCCGCGCACTTCGGTGCCAAGGCGCTGCTGTTGCCGGCCGGCAGCACGCTGGCCCTGTCCGGCGCCGCCGCGCGCGTGGCCGAAGGCGGTGCCGAAGCGGTGCCGCTGGTGCAGCTGCCGGAGACCGCTCAGGCAATGGCGCAACTGCGCGCAGCCGGTTTCGGCCTGGCCGCGACCCTGGTCGAGGGCGGGGATGACGTGTTCCGCGCGTCCCTGCCGGAGCGGCTGGTGTACGTGATGGGCGCCGAAGGCGAGGGCATGGACCGTAGCCTGGCGGGGGCGTGCGACCTGCAGGTCTCGATTCCCGGCAGCGGCGCCGTGGAGAGCCTGAATGTGGCCTCGGCCACGGCCGTGCTGCTGGCGCAATGGGCGAGCCGTCGCGGCTGATCCGGTATCCCGGGTCGGATCCCTCGCCGCAGGCGAGGGCTCTGACCCCTTCCAGGGGTGGTAAACGCGTCAAGCGCGCATGACGTTTTGAAAGTTTCCTTATTGGTCAGCCGCTTCCGGCAACGCAGGGTGGAACTCCATCCCACGTTGTCCAGAAGAGGCTGCCATGCATCACCCACGCCGTATCCTCATCGCATTGCTGGTACTGACCAGTGTCCTTGCCAGCGGCCGTGCCGCAGCCGGCGAACGCAGCCTGGACGGCGTCAACTTCACCGGTCCGCTGATCACCCCCAACCCGGCCGGCCTGCCGCAGGGCAACTGGTACATCGAACCCTATCTGGTGCGGGTCGACAGTCGTGATCATTTCGACGATGGCGGCCATCGCCGCCGCAGTGGGCAACGGAGCGGCGCATGGGCCGCGGTGGTGCCGATCATCTACGGCTTCAGCGACCGGGTGATGGGCCAGGTCAATCTCAGTGCATCGCGCGCCGAACAGGGCAGCGCACGCAGCAGCGGTTTCCGCGCTGGCGATACCACCGCGCGCCTGCAGTACCTGCTGCAGGCGCCCAACGCCGATGGCACGCGCCCGGCCATCTCGGTCGCGCTGGTGCAGCGCTTCAGCACCGGCAGCCATGACCGCATCACCGGCAATCCACTCGATGCGCAGGGCGACGGCGTGCAGCGCACCACCGCCGCGCTGGGCATGCAGCAGGTGGTGTGGCTGGGCAACGAGCGTCCGCTGCGCTGGCGTGCCCAGCTCAGCGCCGGGCCGGCGCCGTCGCGCACGGCGATTTCCGGGGCCAGCGTTTACGGCACCGATGACAGCTTCCAGGGCCACATCTCCCGCGGCTCGGTGCTGGGCCTGTCGGTGGGTGCCGAGTACAGCTTCAACTCGCGCTGGGTAGGTGTGATGGAAGTAGCCGCCAGCCGTGAGACCGGACAGCGCCTGAGTGGATTCGCGCGCAACGCAAGCGGTGCCTTCGAGCGTATCGACGAACATCGCCCGGCCAGCCGCAGCGTCACCCTGGCGCCGGCCGTGGAGTACCACTTCAGCCCGACGATGGGCCTGATCGCCGGCGTGGAGTTCAGCGTGGCGGGCCGCAACACCAGTCGAATCGTCAGCCCCCAGGTTGCCCTGGGCATGTTCTTCTGAGGGGCCGCCGATGAACATCGAATCCATCGTCAACACGATCCTCGGCGTCGTCTGGAGCCCCTACCTGGTGGTGCTGTGCCTGCTCGCCGGCCTGTACTTCAGCGTGCGCACACGCTTCATCCAGTTGCGTGCATTGCCGGACATGCTGCGCCTGATGTTCCGCCATGAGCGCTCCGATGCCGGCGTCTCACCGTTCCAGGCGTTGTCCATTTCGCTGTCCAGCCGCGTGGGCGTCGGCAACATCGCCGGCGTCGCCATGGCCATCGCCTTCGGCGGCCCCGGCGCGATCTTCTGGATGTGGATCGTCGCCTTCCTCGGCGCGTCCAGTGCTTTCATCGAATCCACGCTCGCGCAGATCTACAAGGATCGAGACGGCAAAGGGCAGTACCGGGGCGGCCCGGCGTACTACATCGAGAAAGGCCTCGGCCAACGCTGGTATGCAGTGCTGTTCGCACTGGTGACGGTGCTGGCGGGCGCGATGCTGGCCGGCACCCAGTCCAATGCGATCACCAGTGCGGTGAACGAAGCCTGGGACGTACCGGTGATGACCACCACCGCGGTTCTGCTGGTGGTGCTGGGCGCCATCCTCATCGGCGGTGTGCGGCGCATTGCGCGCGTGGCCGAATGGGTGGTGCCGCTGATGGCCGTGGCCTACCTGCTGGTCACGGCGCTGGTGATGGTGCTGAACGCGGAGAAGGTGCCGGAGGTGATCATGCTGGTGCTGCGCAGTGCATTCGGCGTGGATGCAGCGTTCGGCGCGATGATCGGTACTGCCATACAGTGGGGCGTGCGCCGCGGCGTGCTGTCCAACGAGGCCGGTATGGGCAGTGGCGCGCATCCGGCCGCTGCCGCGGAAGTCTCGCATCCGGTCAAGCAGGGCCTGGTGCAGTCGTTCTCGGTCTACATCGACACGATGGTGGTGTGCAGTGCCACGGCCTTCCTGATCCTCTCCACGGGCCTGTACAACGTCTACGACCCGGCAGTGAACGGCATTCCGGATGAGACGCGCCTGCTGCTGGGCAATCTGCCGGGCGTCGAGGCCGGGCCACGCTTCGTGCAGCATGCGGTGGAATCGGCATTGCCGGGCTTCGGCCGTTCATTCGTGGCGCTGGCGATCCTGCCGTTCGCGTTCACCACACTGCTGGCGTTGTACTACATGGCCGAGACCAATGTCAGCTATCTGTGCCGCAACCGTCCGGCACCCTGGGTGATCGGCGGCTTCCAGCTGCTGTTCCTGGCGGCAACAGGCTACTCGGCGGTGAACAGTGCAACGGTGGCCTGGTCGCTGGGTGACATCGGCGTCGGCCTGATGAGCTGGTTGAACATCATCGCCATCCTGCTGCTGCAGAAACCGGCCTTGGCGGCGCTGCGGGACTACGAGCAGCATCGCCATGCCGGCAAGGATCCACTGTTCAACCCGAAACTGCTGGGCGTGCGCAACACCAGCGTGTGGGAAAGCTGACTGGATCGAGGGCGGATCCCTCGCCATGGCGAGGGGTCTGACCCACGCCATCACCCGATGGGTGCGAACCTCGGTTCGCACCGCTCGTCCCGCTGTGCTCGCCGGGCATGGTCCGGCGCAAGCGCATCATTCGTTCGGCGGTGTGGTCGCCTTGGCCTCGCTACCGAAGCTGCCATCCGCTTCCGCCGCCAGATACGCGAACACGGTATACGCGGCCACGTTCTGCGCCAGTGCCTTCGGGTCGATCTTGTCCAGCGTGTCGTCGGCGGTGTGGTGCAGGTGGAAGTAGTCCGAGCCATCCTGCGCCAGCCACGCCCACGCACCGCCCTTGGCGGCCAGTGGGCCGACGTCCGGGCCCGGGCCACCCTTGTCGGCCTGGTACTCGATGCCCAGCGGCTTCATCACTTCGGCAATCTGCTTCGTCGCTTCACGCGAGCCTGCCGGATTCGGCGAACCGGTATTGAAGGCGTAGATGCGGCCCGCGCCGAAGTCGCTCTCGGCGGCCAGCTGGTGCAGGGCCACGTCCTTCGCGTGCGCTTCGGCGTAGGCCTTGCCGCCGTACAGGCCCTGTTCCTCGTTGGCGAAGGCGATCACGCGGATGGTGCGCTTCGGTGCCTGCTTGAGCTGGCCGATCAGATGGCCTGCGGCCATGGTGATGCCCACGCCCGCGCCGTCATCCACCGCGCCGGTGCCCAGGTCCCACGAATCCAGGTGACCACCGATCACCACCACTTCCTTCGGCAGGCTGCGGCCGGTGATCTCGCCGATCACGTTGTAGGAGGTGGCGATGCCATCCCAACCGCAATCCAGTGCCATCTTCACCGTGGTGCTGCCACGCGCCAGCAGGCGGCCCAGCTGGTCGGCATCGGGCACCGACAGCGCGGCCGACGGCACTGGGGTCAGGCCGTCATCGAAACGGGTGATACCCGTGTGCGGCACGCGGTGCGAGTCGGTACCGGCCGAGCGCATCAGGAAACCGACCGCGCCCTTGCGGATCGCTTCGGACGGCCCCTTGCTGCGGATCGCACCGCCGCGGCCGTAATCGCGGCCATCGCGGAAGGGCAGCATCTGGTAATCGACGAAGGCGATCTTGCCCTTCAGCGAGCCCGCCGGTGCGGCCTGCAGCGCGGCCAGGTCGGCGAAGCGCACCACCTCGGCTTCCACGGTGCCGCCTGGGCTGCCGCCCAGTGCAGTGATCTGCAGCGGCTGCGGGTTCCTGCCGGTCACGGCGGCGTGTTCACTGCGCCGCTCCCACTTCGGGAATGTCACCGGCTCCTTCCACACCTTGTCGAAACCGAGGGCCTTGAACTTGGCTTCGGCCCAGGCCACGGCGCGGGCGTCGGCTTCGCTGCCGGCGATGCGCGGACCGATCTCGGTGGTGAGCGACTCGACAACCTTCCAGCCGGTGTCATCGGCCAGCGCCTGGTCGCGCAGCTGTGCGGCGGTGGCCAGCGACGCCGGGGGCAGGGTAGTGGTGTGCGGCGCCGCGAAGGCCGGGGCGGCCAGCAGGGCGAGGGAGGATGCGATGGCAAGGACGCGGCGACGCATGGACAACTCCGGGAAGGGACCTAAGCCTTGGAGCTTAACAGTCGTTCAGCCCGGCGCATGGGCGGGAGGTCATGGCTGGCGCGAACGCTGTTTTCCGCCATGACCGGCAAAGCGAAAGCCCCGCCGGGGCGGGGCTTTCGCCTGCTTCTGCAGAGCCGAGCCAATGCTCGGCTGCCTTTTGCAGATCAGCCGAGCGTGGGCTCGGCTCTACAGATGGGAGGGGCGCCCATAGGCGCCCGATACCTCATTTCTTCAGGCTGTCGCGGATCTCGCGCAGCAGCACCACTTCTTCGGCCGGCGCCGCCGGGGCAGCTTCCTTCTTGCGAGACAGCCGGTTGATCGCCTTGACCACGATGAAGATCGCGAAAGCCACGATCACGAACTGGATGACGGTGTTGATGAAGTCGCCGTAGCCAACCACCACCGCCGGGATCTCCTTGCCATCCGGTCCGATCCGGGCTGGCGACAACGTCCAGGCCAGGCTGGAGAAATCCACGCGCCCGATCAGGTAGCCCAGCGGCGGCATGATGATCTTCTCGACCAGCGCCGTCACGATCTTGCCGAAGGCCGCGCCGATCACCACGCCGACGGCGAGGTCGATGACGTTGCCGCGCATGGCGAATTCCTTGAACTCGGTGAGCATTCCCATTGTTGTTTTTCTCCGGTGGGGAAGTGGACAGCGCGCAGGGTAGCGCAGGTGATGTCAGCCGGCGATCACGCCGTGGCGCTCGGCCACGTTTTCAAGGCGGGCACTGAAGCGGTCGCCGGGCTTCAACGCAGCCACCCCGGACGGGGTGCCCATGAACACCAGGTCGCCGGCACGCAGCTGCCACAGCTTGGACAGCTCATGCAGGATCTCCGGTACGTTCCAGATCATCTGGTCGAGCAGTGCCTGCTGGCGCACTTCGCCGTTGACCTCCAGCGACAGGTTCAGCGCGGCGAGGTCGCCGACTTCCTCGGCGTGGACGATTTCGCTGATCGGCGCGGAGGCGTCGAAGCCCTTGGCCGCGTCCCACGGGTGGCCCTTGTCCTTGGCCGCGGCCTGCAGGTCGCGGCGGGTCAGGTCCAGGCCGACGGCGTAGCCATAGACCAGCGCATCGGCGTCGGCCACGGCCAGCTCGCCTGCGGGCGCATCGCGGCCGATCGCCACCACCAGTTCCACTTCGTGGTGCAGGTTGGCGGTTGCTGGCGGATAGGGGATGACATCGTCGTGGCCGACCACGATGGCGTCGGCCGGCTTGCTGAAGAACATCGGGCGGCCGCGGTCATCGGCCGCCGGCACCGCCGCGCCCATTTCGCGGGCGTGGTCGGCAAAATTGCGGCCGACGCAGTAGATGCGGTGCACAGGGAAGCTGCCGCCACCGGCTACCGGTACACGCGGCAGGGCTACGGCAGGGATCACATCGGAGACATCGGACATGCGGGCATCCAGGAAGGGCGTGCCCGCAGTCTAGAACGCATGGCGCCCGCCGTCAGCGGGTGCGGAAGGCCTGGATCAGCGCGAGGCCGGCAACACCGGCTTGCGCACCACGCGGTACTCGCCTTCAACCACGGTCGGGTCAACCGGACGCGCAACGCCCGGCTTGCGCGAGGCCAGCAGCTTCCACGCCAGGCCGACCAGGATCATCGCCGCGCCAACGAACACACCGATGAACACCATCGCCGCCAGGATCGCCAGGCCGAGCAGGCCAACGGCAACGCGCACCAGCGGGTGACGCGGCTTGCGCGGCGCGAACAGGGTGCGGAACTGGTTGAAGGCGGATGCGCGATTGAACATGGCGGCTCGATAGGCTGGGATCAGCGAAACCAAAGTATCGGGACGCGCCACTTTCATTGAGTGAAAAACTCGTTAAATATAGCCTGTGCTTATTACGGATCAATGACTTGTGTTCATGTCGCAGCCAGTCACCTGAGCAGGCATGCGACAATTCCGGTTTACCGTCCGAGCCTTCGCCATGACTATCGCTGCTGCCCTGATCGCCCTTGATGCCATTGCCGATGGCGCGTTTGCCGAGGTCGAAGCGGTGGTCGATGGCGATGCCGAATCGCTGCTGCTGTACCGCGACGGCGCGCAGGTGCGTGCGTTCCTGAACATCTGCCCGCACGCCGGCCGCCGCCTGGACTGGGCGCCGGGCCAGTTCCTGAAGAGCCGCGAGGGTCATCTGGTGTGTGCCGCGCATGGTGCCTCGTTCGCGCTGGACAGCGGCGACTGCATCGCCGGCCCCTGCAAGGGCGACCGGCTGCGCGCTGTGCCGGTGGACGTGCGCGACGGGCAGGTTTACCTGGCTTGAGGCCAGCTGGGGGTCGGATCCGTTTTCCGCAGGAAAACGGCTCTGACCCCATCAAGCCAGGAGCAGTCGAGCATGGCTCGACGCTACAAAAGGCATCCACGCATGGCGTGGATCTACGGTCTCGACCAAGGTCGACAGCTACCAGAGCGAGATCGGTGCCGACCAACGGTCGGCACCCACCACCAGCCGCGTGAAACTGTCGAAGGCGGGGTGGGGGGGGGGGGGGGGGGGGGGGGGGGGGGGGGGGGGGGGGGCCGCGCTCCGCGCGGGCCGAGCCCCCGCCCCCCCCCCCCCCCCCCCCCCCCCCCCCCCCCCCCCCCCCCCCCCCGCCCGGTGTTGTTTGTTAGGGGTGGTGGGGGGGGGGGGGGGCGCCGCGGCGCCTACACACCCCCCCCCCACA
>NZ_JBAWUK010000002.1:17298-53913 GCF_037079935.1 Stenotrophomonas maltophilia group sp. Smal12
CGTGAGCCGCATGGATGCGGTGACCGAGCTTACAGGGACGTACTTGCAGCGTCCCCCGCAACCGGACCCACCCCCGCCATCCCACGGAATGCACGCTGTTGCTGTTGCTGTTGCTTCGGCTTCTGCGGGTGCAGGGCGCAGCCCTGCCAACAAACCCCAACCCTCAGAACATCAGGTTGATCATCAGCACCACCACGCAGGTGTAGATCAGCGACAGTGGGCCGCCGACCCGCCACATCTCGCGCGGGGTGTAGTTGGCCGGGCCAGTGATCATCGAGATCACCGGGTTGGAGGCCGTCATCAGGTTGTTGGACGCTGACAGCGCCACGATCAGCGCGAACGCGGTCGGGTTGCCCCCCGCTGCCAGTGCCAGGTTCACCGCGATCGGCACCATCACGATGGTCGCACCCACATGGCTGATCACCAGCGAGAACGCCGTGGTCAGCAGCGCCAGCGCCACCTCCAGCACCCACACCGGAATGCCGGTCGGCAGCTTGTCGATGGTATGGCCGGCCACCCACGCGGCCGCGCCGCTGGAATCCATCGCCCAGCCGAGCGGAATCAGCCCGGCCATCATGAAAACCGTCTTCCAGTTGATCGAGGCATACGCCTCGTCCATGCGCAGCACGCCGGTCAGCAGCATGCCGGCCACGCCGGTCATCAGCGTCAGCGCCACCGGCAGCTTGCTGGTCAGCGCGATCAGGATGGTCAGCGCGAAGATCGCCATCGCAATCTTGAACTTGTGCGGGCGCTGCTCGCCGGTCGGGTAATCGGTCACTACCACGAAGTCACGGCTGCGCGCGGCCTGCGCCAGGTCGGTCCAGATGCTGTGGAACACCAGCATGTCGCCGGCGCGCAGCTGCACGTCGCGCACGTCCTCGCGGATCACCTGCTTGTCGCGGTTGATCGCCAGCAGGCTGATGCCGCGCTCCTTGCGCAGGCGCAGATCGGCCGCACTCTTGCCGATCACGTTCGAGGTCGGTGGCACCACTGCCTCGGAAATGCCGGCACGGCTGGGGTTGAACAGGTCACCCAGGTGCTTCAGGCGCGAGGACATGCGCAGGAACTGGTTCTGCGCGAAGTCGCTGATCTGCTGGCGCGGTCCCATCGCACCGAGCACGCTGCCGACCCAGATGCGCATCTCCGCCGGCGGCGCCAGGCGGGTGTCGTTGCCGGTCTTCAGGGCCAGCAGCAGTGGCGCATCGTGCAGGGTCTCGGCCTCGCCCAGGGTCATGCCCACCAGCGGGCTCTCGGCGGTCACCACCAGCTCGAACACATCGCCTTCGATGCCATAGGTCTTGGCGAAGTAGCTCTCGGTGCGCGCCGGGGTGACCCCGTCATTGACCAGGCTTTCCTCTTCGATCAGCTTGCGGTCGCCGTAGTAGCGGAAGTACAGCAACGAAGCGATCAGCAACGCCACGCCGATCGGCAGCGGCGCGAACATGCGCAGCGGCTCGATGGTGGCCAGGCCGGAAGGCAGGTTGTTGTTGGCCGAGGCCAGCAGATCGTTCAGCAGGATCAGCGGCGAATTGCCGACCATGGTCAGCGCGCCGCCCATCACGATCGCCGCCGAGATCGGCAGCAGCAGGCGCTGCATCGTCAGCCCGGTGCGCGCCGCCAGTCGCGAGGCGACCGGCAGATACAACGCCATCACCGACGGGTTCTGCATGAAGGACGAGTTCAGGCCGGCGATGGCGGTGGTCATCATCAGCAGCCGTTGCTCGACGCCGTGGCCGCGCCGCAGCAGCCAGGCCGCCAGCCGGTTCAGGGCCCCGGTGCGGTCCAGGCCCGCACCGAGGATGGTGGTGGCGATGATGCTCATCACCGCGTTACCGGAGAAACCGCCGAAGATCTCCTCCGGCGCGATCAGGCCGGTGACACCGAGCACCACCAGCACCACCAGCGCCACCACGTCAGCGCGGATGCGCTCGAACAGGAACATCGCCATCGTGAAGCCGACCAGCCCGAGCACGAGCTTCATGTCGTTGGTCAGCGTCAGCGCGGTATCCATGTGGGGCGCGGCGTCCTCAGGCGATCGTCAGGTGCGGTCGTACAACAGGTCCCAGACGCCGTGGCCGAGCTTCTGGCCGCGGGTCTCGAAGTGCGTCTGCGGGCGCCAGTCCGGGCGCGGCACGCTGCCCCGCGGGCCGGCGCGGTTGACCAGGCCGGCGGTGGCGTCGAGCACGTCCCACATCTGCTCGGCGTAGTCTTCCCAGTCGGTCGCGCAGTGCAGGCGGCCCCCCGGGCGCAGCTTGCGCACCAGCAGTTCGGCGAATGCCGGCTGCAGCAGGCGGCGCTTGTTGTGGCGCTTCTTGTGCCACGGGTCCGGGAAGTAGATGCGCACTTCATCGAGCGCGCCGTCGGCGATCTCGTTCTGCAGCACTTCCACCGCGTCGTGGTGGTACAGGCGCACGTGGTCGGCATTGTCCTCGGCCAGCGCGTTCAGCAGCCGGCCCACGCCCGGGGCGTGCACCTCGATGCCGATGTAGTCGCGCGATGGGTCGTGCTGGGCGGCGAACCGCAGCGCGGCACCATTGCCGAAGCCGATCTCCAGCACCTTGTGTGCCGGGCGGCCGAAGGTGGCGTCCAGGTCACGCGGCTGGCCGTTGTAATCGATGCCGAAGCGCGGCCAGCGTTCGTCGAATGCGCGCTGCTGGGCGGGAGTGAAACGGCCCTGGCGCAACACGAAGCTGCGCACCTCGCGGCGGCCCTCGCTCACGGTGAAGGGCTTGGGCGGGGCCTTGGAACCGGCGCTGTCAAAAGGATTGGTCATCAGCCGATCAGCCCGTCCACCGGCGAGGAGGCGCTGGCGTAGCGCTTGCGCGGGATGCGCCCGGCCAGGAAGGCCTCGCGGCCGGCCTCGACCGCCTTGCGCATCGCGCTGGCCATCAGCACCGGGCTGCGCGCACCGGCAATGGCCGTGTTCATCAGCACGCCGTCGCAGCCCAGCTCCATCGCGATCGCCGCGTCCGACGCGGTACCCACGCCGGCATCAACGATGATCGGCACCTTGGCGTCTTCGATGATCTGCAGCAGGTTGTACTTGTTCTGGATGCCCAGGCCCGAACCGATCGGCGCGGCCAGCGGCATCACCGCAGCGCAGCCGATCTCTTCCAGGCGCTTGGCCAGGATCGGGTCGTCGGAGGTATAGACCATCACCTCGAAACCGTCCTTGACCAGCTGCTCGGCAGCCTTCAGGGTCTGCATCACGTCCGGGTAGAGGGTCTTCTGGTCGCCCAGCACTTCCAGCTTGGTCAGGTTGTGGCCGTCCAGCAGCTCACGGGCCAGGCGGCACGTACGCACCGCGTCCTCGGCGGTGTAGCAGCCGGCGGTGTTGGGCAGGATGGTGAAGCGCTCCGGCGGCAGCACGTCCAGCAGGTTCGGCTCGCCCGGGTTCTGCCCGATGTTGGTGCGGCGGATGGCCACGGTGACGATCTGGGCGCCAGCGGCCTCGGTGGCCAGGCGGGTTTCTTCCAGGTCCTTGAACTTGCCGGTGCCGGTCAGCAGCCGCGAGCCATAGGTCTTGCCGGCGATCACCAGCGAATCGGGGGAGACATGAACGTTCATGGCGCGATTATCGCTTATCCGCCTGAAGATGGGGTCACGTAGAGTGCTGGGTCAGATCCCTTTGCCACCGGCAAAGGGATACTGACCCCTGAGCACCCGCGCAGGTCTCAGCCCCCACCCAGCGCGTGCACGATCTCCACCACGTCGCCTTCGGCCAGCACGTGCTCGCCGTGGCGGCTGCGGCTGACGATCTCGCCGTTGACCTCGACCGCGACCCGGCGTTGCAGCAGCTGCTCTGCCTGCAGCAGATCGTGGAGGGTCGCCGAGGCGGGCAGGGTACGGGGTTCGCCGTTGAGCTGGATGTTCATCGCCGCATTGTCGCCTATGGCCTTCGCGGATCGGAACCCTTGCAAATTGCCTCGGCCGCCAGCCCCGGCACAGCGTTGTCCGACGCTGCCGGGCGACAATCCATGCGGCGGCGCAGCGTGAGCAAAAGGCGGCGCAGTGAAACCATTCACCGTGCGCCGGCGTACGTCCGCCGGGTCCTCAACGATATCCCCACAGGAGTTTCTTACATGCTGCTCAGCAAACGCCCGATCCGCTCCCTGATGGCGGCCGCGATCGCGCTGGCCGCGGTTCCGGCCATGGCAGGCGAATCCCCGTATTCCAAGGCCGTGTTCTTCGGCGACAGCCTGACCGACGCCGGCTATTTCCGCCCGCTGCTGCCGGCCGATGTGCGTCCGGTCACCGGCCAGTTCACCACCAACCCGGGTTGGGTGTGGTCGCAGCAGGTCGCCAACTACTATGGCCTCAATGGCGCCGCCAACGGCAACGGCCAGAGCGGTGATAACTATGCAGTCGGCGGTGCCCGCGTGTCAGTGGACGAGGCCGGTGGCCTGGGCGTGATTCCGTCGCTGAAGTCGCAAGCAACCCGCTACCTTGCTGCGAACGGTGGCAAGGCCGACGGCAACGCCCTGTACACCGTATGGGGAGGCGCCAATGATCTGTTCGCGGCCACCCGTGCGGCGGCAGGTGGCGCGTCGCAGGCCCAGGTGCAGGGCATCATCGGCGCAGCGGTCACCGACCAGATCGCGCTGGTGGGTGCGCTGAAGCAGGCCGGCGCCCAGTACGTGCTGGTACCAAACCTGCCGGATGTGGGCATCACCCCACAGTTCCGCGGCCCCAATGCCGCCGCCGCCACCGCACTGTCGGCCGGCTACAACAAGGCCCTGTACGGTGGCCTGAAGCAGGCGGGCATCGAGTTCATTCCGCTCGATACCTTCAGCATCCTGCGTGAAGTGACCGCCAACCCGGGCATGTACGGTTTCACCAACGTCACCAGCACCGCCTGCAAGATCGATCCGGCCAACTCGACGCAGAGCATCCTGACCTGCAACCCGACCAGCTACGTCAGCCCGGATGCGGCCAACACCTACCTGTTCGCCGATGGCGTGCACCCGACCACCGCCGGCCATCAGCTGCTGGGCCAGTACGCAGTCTCGGTGCTGGAAGCGCCGCGCCTGCAGCAGGTGCTGAGCCACTCGGCGCAGACCATCGGCCGCTCGCGCGCCGACCAGGTCAGCATGCACCTGGGCGGTCGTCCGGCTGACGGCCTGTCCTGGTGGGGTGGCGTGCGGGGCGACCTGCAGCGCTACGACCACGCCGACCTGTACGACGGGCTGGCCCCGGCCGGCCTGTTCGGTATCGACTGGGCACGCGACGGCATGGTGTTCGGCGGCTTCGCCGGTTTCGGTCGCCTCAACGCCGACTTCGGCAACAACCGCGGCGACTTCACCCAGAAGGACACCTCGGCCGGTCTGTTCGCTGGCTGGTACGGCGACCGCATCTGGGTGAACGGTCAGGTCAGCTACACCTGGCTGTCCTATGACGTGAACCGCAAGGTCCAGCTGGGCCCGGCCACCCGTGAGCATGGTGGTTCGCCGGACGGCAGCAACCTGACCGCCGCCCTGAACGCCGGTTACGAGTTCGGCACCGAAGGCGGCTTCCGTCACGGCCCGATCGCTTCGGTGATCTGGCAGAAGGTGAAGATCGACGGTTACACCGAAAGCGCCGCGGCCGGCACGCTGGCCACCGCGCTGGGCTACGACCGCCAGAATGTCGATTCGACCGTCGGCCGCATCGGCTGGCAGGCCCGCTTCGATGGCGGCACCCTCAAGCCGTACGCGCAGGTGACCTACGACCACGAGTTCGAGGACACCAAGCAGGCCAGCGCCTGGCTGCAGACCCTGCCGGAACTGGGCAGCTACCGCGTGCCGGGCCTGAAGTTCGACAAGAACTACGCCACCGTCGTGCTGGGTGCCCGCACCGAACTGTTCGGCCTGCAGAGCAACTTCGGCCTGAGCGCGTCGACCGGCCAGAAGCGCGCGCAGGACGCCACCCTGTTCGCCAACTTCAGCGGCACGTTCTAAGCAGCAACCGCCGGGGGTCGGAGCCCTTTCCGCGAGGAAAGGGCTCTGACCCCTCGCGGATGCGGTGGCCGCCATTGCGCAACACCGGGCCAACCGCATAGACTTTCACCGCGCACTGCGGGCGTAGCTCAATGGTAGAGCTGTAGCTTCCCAAGCTACTGACGTGGGTTCGATTCCCATCGCCCGCTCCATCCTTCAAGACCGCGCCGCGTTTCCGCCGCGCAGGTTCCTTCAGACCGCCTCAGTACGCCGCGAACACCGCGGCCAACGCGTCCGCGTCCAGCACGCGTCCCTGGGCGCGATCATGCGTGTGCAGGTACCAGACCTCGTCCGGCTCCAAGTGCCGTGTCAGGTGCCACTGGTTTTCCCGGGCCAGAATATCCACCCGTCCCTGGCAGCCGAAGCAGAAGCGGGCCAGAGGCTTGATCGCGGCGGCCTTGCCATTGACGTTCAGGGTCAGTGCGGGGGCCGCGTAGGTTTTCAGTTCCCCGGATGACGGATTCTCGGTGATGGTGACCGTGTCCCGACGCAGCGTGGCCACCTGCGCCTGCACCAATGGTTGCAGCCACAGTTCGAGGGTGTCGAACAGCACATGCAGCGATTGGATCCAGTCCTGGTACTGCTTTTCGATGGCGGCGGCCCTGGCCTGCTCCGCGTGTGCGGATTGCTGCAGCTTCTGTGCAAGTTGCTCCATTTTCGACATCGGGATTTCCGCTTTGGGAGGAGCTTCCATGGTGATCGGCACGCTCGCCTGCTTCCAGCCGAAAGCGACATTTTCGTAGAACTCCTAGAGGCGCTGCGGAGGGGCGCGTAACGCTTCAAACTTTTCCCATGGGCAGGCCGGCACTGAGCGGCTAGCGTGAGCGGATACTGATCAGGAGCTGCCTTCCATGAACTGCCGGAACGACGTCGTCGAGCGCATCCATCGGATCTTTCTTTCAGCCGGCGTCGGCTCGAACAAGCAGCTTGAGGCCGTGCGCGCGCTCGGGCGTGCCGGTGGTCCCAAGGCCGCGAAACTGCTCGAGCAGATCTACCAGCAGGCGTTCAGCAATTCTGCCCTGCAGATGGCCTGCGTGGCGGCGCTGGGCGAAGCGGCCCGTGGCTTCCAGGCCAGTGCTGAACGGGACAGCTGAAGCTTCATCCACAACGCTCGAGATCGTCGGCGACGGGCATCATCCGCCCGCCACACGCCCGCGCTATGCTGCGCGCCTGCCGACCGATCCCTCCGCGATGAAGCTCGCCATCCTGTCCCGCAACAGCTCCCTGTATTCCACCCGTCGGCTGGTCGAGGCGGCACGCGCGCGTGGCCACACCGTGCGCATCCTCGACCCGTTGCGCTGCTACATGCGCATCGCCGCCGATGGCTTTTCCATGCACTACAAGGGCCGGCCGATGACCGGCGTGGACATGGTCATTCCGCGCATCGGTGCCTCGATCACCCGCTACGGTACCGCCGTGCTGCGCCAGTTCGAACTGATGGGCGCACGCACGCCCAATCCGTCCGATGCCATCCTGCGTTCGCGCGACAAGCTGCGCGCGCACCAGCTGCTGGCGGCCAAGGGCATCGACATGCCGGTCACCGTGTTCGGCGACAACCCCGATGACACCGTCGATCTGCTGTCCATGCTCGGCCCGCCGCCGCATGTGGTGAAGCTCAATGAAGGCACCCAGGGTCGCGGCGTGATCCTGACCGAAAAGGCCAGTGCCTCGCGCGGCATTGTCGAAGCGCTGCGCGGCCTGTACGCCAACTTCCTGATGCAGGAATTCATCGGCGAGGCCAAGGGCGCCGACCTGCGCTGCTTCGTGGTGGGCGACCAGGTGGTGGCGTCGATGCAGCGGCAGGCACCGGAGGGCGACTTCCGCTCCAACCTGCACGCCGGCGGCACCGCCGTGGCGGCCAAGGCCAGTCGCGCCGAGCAGCAGGTGGCGGTGCGTTCGGCCAAGGCGCTGGGCCTGTCGGTGTGCGGCGTGGACCTGATCCGCTCCGCGCGCGGCCCGCTGGTGCTGGAGGTCAACTCCACGCCGGGGCTGGAGGGCATCGAAGCGGCCTGCGGCGTGGACGTGGCCACACGCATCATCGAACACGTAGAGAAGGTCAAAAAACCCTGATTATTCATGGGGTTGAGATTCTCATGGGTAAATGAGCCAAGGCTTTAACGAGGCTTTAATCGGCGTCGGCGTAGGCTTCAGCGAACCGCAGCTCTGCCTCTCAGCAGGATCGGTATCGGGATACGACTTCAGGCCCAGGCGGGTGCACCGTCTGGGCCTTTTTTATGCATGTCGGCTCTGTGCCCAAGGTCTCTTGTGGAGGCCGCGTGACGGTCGTAGAGTTGGCCCTTCGTTCCGGGATGGATCGGGAGGTTGGCGATGTACCGCATCATGACGATCGCGTTGCTGCTGGGCCTGTCTGGCGCTGTTGCCGCCAAGCCGGAGAAAGTCGCTGTACAGATGGACCGGCAGGGGTCGGTCGCCGAGCAGATGCGCCGGGTGGAAACCGCGCTGGCTGCCCCCGACTATGCCGAACTGTCTGCCGAGGATCGCGGCCAGGTGCAGCAGGCGCTGTCGCGTATCCGCCAGCACATGGGCGAACGCCAGACCGTGCAGGAGCTGCCGCCGCAGTTGCAGGCCGAGGTCTTCAACGAGCAGGAACGCATCAACACCCTGATGGCGCGTGGCCATGACGACAGCCGGCAGATCTGCAGGTACCAACGCACCACCGGCAGCAACATGCCCAGGAGCCGCTGCCTGACCGTGGCCGAACGGCGCCGGATCGAAGAGAAAGGCAAGGCGCTGATCAACGACCAGCGCAGCTACAACACGCTCAGCCCACCGCCCGCCGGGCGTTGACCGCACCGCCTTTCGGTCCACCGGGGTGCCGTAACGGCGTATCGGTGGCACCGCAGGGCCGATTTTCCACTCATGGAAGAACCTGGAGGTAACAATGCAGCGCATGACCCCCTTCGCCCTGATGCTGGGCCTGGCACTGGCCACCACCGCGCACGCCAAGCCCGAGAAAGGGCAGGTGAGGTTCGACGCCAACGCACCGGTGGCCGAACAGATCCGCAACGTTGAGACGGCGATCAACACCGAGGACTACAGCGAGATCGGTCTGGAAGACAAAAGCCGCGTGCAGCAGGCGCTGGGCCGCATCAGGATCAAGATGGGCGACCACGAACGGGTGGAGCAGTTGAGCCCGCAGGACCGCACCGAGATCTTCAACGACCAGGAAGTGATCAACACGATCATGACCCGCGCCCATGCCGACAGCCGCATGGTCTGCCGCCGCGAGCGCACCACCGGCAGCAACATGCCGCAGAGCGTCTGCCTGACCGTGGCCCAGCGCCGCAAGGCGCAGGAAGACAGCCGCAAGGCCCTCAACGACAACCAGCGTTTCAACAACTACAAGCCGTAACCGTGGTTGGACCGGTCGCAGGCCGCCATCGGTCACCCTGCCGTGCGTCCCTTGTGGACGCATCGGCGCAACCGTAAAGTCGAGACCCTATTCATGGACGAACATGGAGCTCGTCATGTACCGCACCACTATGCTCGCCCTGATGCTGTCGCTCGGCCTGGTGGCCACCGTGCAGGCCAAGGCGCAGAAGGACACCGTGCAGATGGATTCTTTCACCCCGGTATCCGAGCAGATCCGCCGCGTTGAAACGGCCATGGGCAGCGAGGACTACAGCGAGATCGGGCTGGAGGACAAGAGCCGCGTGCAGCAGGCGCTGAACCGGATCCGGATCAAGATGAATGGCCGCGAGAAGTTGGATGAGCTGGCCCCGCAGGAGCGCAACGACCTGTTCAACGAGCAGGAGATCGTCAACACCATCATGACCCGCGCCCAGGCCGACAGCCGCATGATCTGCCGCCGCGAGCGCCTGACCGGCAGCAACATGCCGACCAGTGTCTGCCTGACCGTGGCCCAGCGTCGCAAGGCCCAGGAAGACAGCCGCCGGGCGCTGACCGACCAGCAGCGCATCAGCCGCTGAGCGCTCGCCCCGGGGGCGTTTGCCGGTGTCGTCCCTTCGGTACGAAATGTTAAGAATGGAACCTGTATCGTTCAGCAGGTAGACGTCGCGTCCACCCGCACAGGGGCATCCTGAGCAGGTGGGCCTGGCCCCCCGACGACCCTTCAAGAACCAGAGGTCCCAGTGCGCATTCTCGTAATCGAAGACAACAGCGACATCGCCGCCAACCTTGGCGACTACCTTGAGGATCGTGGCCACACCGTGGACTTCGCCGCCGACGGCGTGACCGGCCTGCACCTGGCGGTGGTCCACGAGTTCGACGCCATCGTTCTGGACCTGAACCTGCCGGGCATGGACGGCATTGAAGTCTGCCGCAAGCTGCGCAACGAAGCGCGCAAGCAGACCCCCGTACTGATGCTGACCGCCCGCGACTCGCTGGACAACAAGCTGGCCGGTTTCGATTCCGGCGCCGACGACTACCTGATCAAGCCGTTCGCGCTGCAGGAAGTGGAAGTGCGCTTGAACGCGCTGTCGCGCCGGGGCAAAGGCGTGCAGACCCGCGTGCTGGAAACCGGCGATCTGGAATACAACCTGGACACGCTGGAAGTGCGCCGCCAGGGCAAGCTGCTGCAGCTCAACCCGACCGCGCTGAAGATCCTGCAGGCCCTGATGGAAGCCGCGCCGGCCGTGGTCACCCGCCAGGAGCTGGAAACCCGCGTCTGGGGCGAAGAGCTGCCCGACTCGGATTCTCTGCGTGTCCACATCCACGGCCTGCGTGCGGTGGTCGACAAGCCGTTTGAAGTGCCGCTGATCCAGACCCGCCATGGCATCGGATACCGCATCGCTACCCCGGAAGCCTGATTCCGTGGCAACCAAGGGGGAGCGCCGGCGTTCGCCGTATCGGCGGCGCCTGCGCAGCCGCATCATCGTCTCGTTCGTGTTGTTGGGCTTCTGCCTGACGACACTGTTCGCGTTCGCCACCAACTGGGCCCGCATGCGCGTGGAAAACCAGCTGGTGGAAGACGTGATGAACCGCAACATCAACGAGTACGTGCGGCGGTTCTACGAGAGCCCGGATCGCAACCCCGACCTGCCCGTGCAGCAGATGCGTGCGCGCCTGATCAAGCCTGACAAGTTCGAGGCGCTGCGCGAGGAAGAGCCGGACTGGTACGAGTTCAAGGATGGCCTGTACAACATGGGCGGCGTGGACGAGCGCGGCCAGCGCTATTCCTACAAGCTGGCCGTACGCAAGACGCCTGACGCCTGGGCATTCCTGGCCTACGACATGACCGACAGCGTGCGCGGTGGGCAGCAGCTCAACCGCGCGCTGGTGCTGTCGGTGCTGGTGTTCAGCCTGCTGTCGCTGGTGCTGGGCTGGTGGTCGGCATCGAAGGTGATGAAGCCGGTCTCGGACCTGGCCGCGCGGTTGCGCGCCTATCGCGGCGGCACCAGCGAGCCCGAGCCGCTGGCGCCACGTTTCCCCGATGACGAAGTGGGGCAACTGGCGCAGGCGCTGGATGATTATTCGTCGCGGCTGACCGAAGTGGTGCAGCGCGACCGTGAGTTCAATGCCGACGTCAGCCACGAGCTGCGCACGCCGCTGGCGGTGATCCGTGGCGCCACCGAGCTGCTGCTGACCCGGCCCGGCCTGGATGAGAAGGTGCTGCAGCGTCTGCAGCGCATCCAGCGTGCCGAACAGCAGTGCAGCGACCTGATCGGCGCGCTGCTGCTGCTGTCGCGCAACGAACGAGGGCAGGGCACCAGCAACGTCGCGCGCGTAGCCGAACAGCTGCTGGATGCCCACCGCGCACAGCTGGGCGGCAAGCCATTGGAACTGGCACTGGAAGGCGAGCGCAACCTGGTGATCGATGCGCCGGAAGCCGCATTGTCGGTGGCGCTGGGCAACTTGATCGGCAACGCGGTGAAGTACTCGCAGGATGGTGAGGTGCGCGTCTTTGTCGGCAGCAATTCGGTGTCGGTAACCGACAGCGGACCGGGCCTGAGCGAAGAGGATGCCGCCAAGCTGTTCCAGCGCG
Source organism: Stenotrophomonas maltophilia group sp. Smal12 (assembly GCF_037079935.1). Lineage (NCBI taxonomy): Bacteria > Pseudomonadati > Pseudomonadota > Gammaproteobacteria > Lysobacterales > Lysobacteraceae > Stenotrophomonas > Stenotrophomonas maltophilia group sp. Smal12. The sequence goes on from NZ_JBAWUK010000002.1 coordinate 29,239, forward strand.
GCTATCGCGGCACGCACGCCGGCCATTCGCAGGGCGGTGGTATCGGCCTGTCGATCGTCAGCCGCCTGTGCGATCTGTATGGCTGGCAGGTCAGCGTGCGCCCCGGTGGCGAGCGCGGCGTAATCGCCACCCTGACATTCTCGCCGAAGCCGTTGTAAGGGGCTTTACCTTGGTGGGTGCTCCACGTTTGTAGAGCCGAGCCCGCGCTCGGCTGCGGTGGCTTCCCGGAGCCGAGCATTGGCTCGGCTCTACACCGGGTTCGTGTTGCGCCCTGTGTCGCTTGTGCCATCAAATTAACTTCGCAGTCGTGATGCGCCAGAAGCCCAACACGACATCACCGTGACCGCTGCCACGCCGCGTGCGTGTCCGCATGCACGCATTCGCACCCTCAACTGCGGCTTGAGAATTTCCTTACAGATCACAGCGCTGCGTGATGGCCAGATGGGGCGGCCGGGGCAGGTGCCCTGGCCGGGATTGGCGTCCTGAAAAAAATCCAACATTCAGCAATCTTCAACTGACCCTCGGTCAGTCGTCGAAAATGCACCGCGTGCCTTGCTTCGGCGGGCGGTGCGTGGGGATTCATCAGAATCCGCTGGAGTCTTTTTGCTGAATGTCGGACCTCCGGTACGCCAACCCGCACCGTCCGCCACCTCGCAACCGCAGGTGGCTCGCCGTCTGCGAGGAGATTCATCATGTCCGCACGCCCCTTGTTCCCCCAGCTGCACGCCCTGATCGGCGAAGCCGCTGACCTGCTGCCCGCCGACGTCGCCGAGCGCATCGAAACCCTGCTCGATGATCCCAGGGATCTGCTGCCCGCGCTGCTGGCCCGCATGGACGGGCGCGATGCAGCCGACGGTCGACGGCTGGAAGCGGAGGGACTGAGCCCGGCACAGGCGGCCACCATGGCCGGCCTCAGCCGCACCCTGGCCGGCTTGAATGCACTCATGCAGGTGCTGCACGCCGCCGAAGCCGCCCGCGAGCAGGGCGGTGCCCATCAGCAGCTCAGCCCGGATGTCGTAGATGGATTGCTGCTCGGCGCACGAGAACTGGCCCGTTATGCCCGCCTGCAGTTGGAGTAGGTCCACGCCATGCGTGGATGCAGAACACTTTGTAGAGCCGAGCCCATGCTCGGCTTGATGATCGCAGCCGAGCATGGGCTCGGCTCTGCAGCAATTCCACGCTGGCGCCGGGCAGATCGCCGCAATGCGTGGATGCGCTCCGGTAGTGCCGGCCGCTGGCCGGCAACCCGGCCTCAACTCCCAGCCCACCCCAGATACCGCTCATGCAGCGCTTCCACCTGCGCCTGCAGGTCCTCCGGGTGGCCATCGTTGACCAGCACATCATCGGCCAGTGCCAACCGCTGCGCACGGCTGGCCTGGGCGGCGATCATCTTGTCGGCCAGCGCGGCGTCGATGCCGTCGCGCTGCATCAGCCGCGCGTGCTGCACCGCTTCGGGCGCATCCACCAGCAATACCCGGTCCAACCACGGGTAGGCCTGCCGCCCACCGACCTCGGTCAGCAACGGAATGGCGGCAATCGCATAGGGGCTGGCGGCCTGCGCGCACTGCTGTTGCATCAGCAGGCGGATGGCCGGGTGGGTGATCGCTTCCAGTGCCGCCCGTTCGGTCGGGTCGGCAAATACGTGGGCACGCAGGCGCGCCCGGTCCAGGCTGCCATCCGCCTGCAGCATGTCGGCGCCGAAGCGCTCGGCGACGCGGCCCAGGGCAGGGCTGCCGGCGGCGACTATCGCGCGGGCGGCCAGATCGGCGTCGGCCACCACGATGCCCAGCGCCTCGAAACGCCGGGTCACCTCGCTCTTGCCGGCGGCAATGCCGCCGGTCAGGCCCACCACATACCGGCTCATGGGGATTCCCCTCAGCGCAGTCCGCTCATCACCAGGTACTGCTCGACCACGGGCGCGCCCCACATGAAGTACAGCCAACCCGCAATGGCCAGGTAGGGGCCGAACGGAATCGGCGTGGCGCGGTCACGGCCCCGGGTGTACAGCCAGATCGAGCCGATGATGGCGCCCAGCACCGACGACAGCAGGATGATCGGCAGGATGCCCTTCAGCCCGCACCAGGCGCCGAGGGCGGCCAGCAGCTTGAAATCGCCGTGGCCCATGCCTTCCTTGCCGGTCAGCTGCTTGAACAGCCACCAGACCATCCACAGCGACAGATAGCCCACCGCCGCGCCGACCAAGGCAGGCTTGGCCGGCATGTACAGGTTGTCGATGTTGCCTATCAGGCCCAGCCACATCAGGGGCAAGGTCAACTGGTCGGGTAGCAGCTGGGTGCGCAGGTCGATGCCGGACAAGGCGATCAGGAAGCAGGTCAGCACGATGGCGCCGAAGCCCTGCCAGCCGAAGCCGAACTGCCAGACGCAGGCCAGCACCAGCACTGAGGTCAGGGCCTCGACCAGCGGGTACTGCAGCGATATCGGCGCCTTGCAGTGGCGGCACTTGCCGCCCTGGATGATCCAGCTGAACAGCGGGATGTTCTCGTACCAGCTCAGCTTGTGCTTGCAGTGCGGGCAATGCGAGGGCTCGACCACGATCCCCGGTGGTGGGGGCTCGTAGAAGTCCGGTTCCTCCAGGACCTCGCGCGCATCGCGCTTCCACTGCCACTCCAGCCGCTTGGGCAGGCGCAGGATGACGACGTTGAGGAAACTGCCCAGCAGCAGCCCCAGGGCGGCCGCGGCGGGGTAGCCGAGGCCGGGATGCTGGTCGAGAAATGCCATTGCTTATCCTACCGCTCCTGCGAGCTTGAAGATCGGCAGGTACATGCCGATCACGATGCTGCCGACAATTCCGCCAATGATGACCATGATGAAAGGTTCAAGCAGACTGCTCAATGCGTCCACGGCGTTGTTGACTTCCTGCTCATAGTACTCGGCGACCTTGAACAGCATGGCGTCCAGAGCACCGGCCTCCTCGCCGATGCCGGTCATCTGGATGACCATATGAGGAAATAGGTTCAGCTGCTTCATGGCCATGTTCACGGGATAGCCGACCGACACGTCGTCACGCATCCGCAGTACGGACTCTTCGTAGACCTTGTTGCCGGTCGCGCCGGCGACAATGCCCAACGCCTCCACCAAGGGCACGCCGGCCTTGAAGGTCACTGCAGTGGTACGTGCAAAGCGGGCAATTGAGCTGTTGTGCATGATCTGGCCGATCACTGGCACCCTCAGGATCAATCGGTCCATCGTGTGTTGCAGCTTCGGAGAGCGCTTGTAGGCTGCGATGAAGCCAACTATCGCCCCCACAAAAGTGAACAGGATCAGCCACCACCAAGACACCAAGAAGCGAGAAACGCCAACAATCAGCTGGGTGAAAGCGGGCAATTCGGCTCCGAAGCCTTTGAAGACATCTTCGAATTGAGGGACCACCCAGACAAGTAGGATGCCACTGACCAGGATGGCGACTGCCATGACCATGATCGGATAAAACAGCGCCTTCTTGATCTTGCCCTTGAGTGTTTCGATGTTCTCCTTGTAGTTGGCCACAGTGTCAAGCACGGTCTCCAATACGCCAGCGCCTTCGCCCGCGCGGACCAGGTTGCGATACAGTTCGTCGAACTGCACTGGATGTCTGCTGATCGCCTCATATAGGGATGAGCCGCCCTCGATATCGGCGCGGATCGTTCCGATCATCCTCTTCATCCGAAGGTTCTTGTGCCCTTCGCCAATGATCTCGAGTGAAGAGACGATAGGCACACCTGACTTCATCATGGTTGCCATCTGGCGACTGAAGAAGGCAATGTCCTTCGGCGTAATCCTGCTGCCTGTGCTGCCGAAAATAGGCTTTGGCTTCGCCTTCACCGCTTTGGGCGTGATGCCCTGGCGTCTCAATTCTGCGCGCAACAGATTGGCGTTCTTTGCCATCTGCTCGCCTTTCATCTTCACACCCCGCTTGTCGGTCCCCTCCCATACAAACGGCTGCAGTTCCGTGGTGCTGCGCGCCACGGGTTCTTTCTTCATTGCACTGCCACTGACAGACATATCGGCTCCCCAAGACCCGCCATCCCCAGGCGGGTGTCTAGCTCAAGATGGTAGCCGGTTCAGGGCCGTCTGGGCAGCGGGAGAATGGCGGGCTGTGCGATTTCGTGCCGGCCGCTGACCAAAGGTGACGCACTGCGTCACATTGCCGCCTCCATCGCAGATTGGAGTACGGGGGGTTCCCATCCGCGAAATTGCTGCCATCATTGGCGCGGGGAAATCCAGGGGGAGGCGTGCCGGGGTTGGCACGCAACCTGCGTTGAACCACCCGCAGGGGGCAGGGCCCGCTCAACCGGCCATGGGCCGGGTCGAACCTGTCCGCTGACATCAACCACCACCATCTTGGGGATGTACCAAATGAAGAACCAGAAGGGCTTCACCCTTATCGAACTGATGATCGTCGTTGCGATCATCGCCATTTTGGCTGCGATTGCGATCCCGGCCTATCAGGACTACGTCGTTCGTTCGCAGGCGGCTTCCGCCCTGGCTGAGATTACCCCCGGCAAGGTCGGCTTCGAACAGGCGACCAACGAAGGCAAGACTCCGTCGACCACCGCAACCGATGCGGGCTTCATCGGCGTTGCTGCCAGCACCTCCTACTGCAATGTGGCCGTGACTGCCACGACCATTGCCTGCACCACCAAGAACGGCAACGCTACCAAGTTCAACAGCCAGAACATTACGTGGACCCGCGACGCCAACAGCGGCCTGTGGTCCTGCTCCACCAGCCTCGATGCGAAGTATCGTCCGGGCCAGTGTGGTGCTGCCGCCGCTCCGACGCCGTAAGCGGTTGCCGCGCTGATTGAGACAACAAGGGCCCCGCACTGCGGGGCTCTTGCTTTGTAGGGGGTAGCCGTCCGGGGGACGGGGCCACTCGCCGCTGGGGATTGATGTCGTTGGCCGCGAGATTCCGATCTCCTCGGTTCAAGGTGGCTTCTGTGTAGTGTCACAACAGGCAGAGGGCTGTCGAATGATCGGGCCGGGGATGAACTTCGACGTTGTCGCACAGTTGCAGAGCGCTATATCCGGGCTCCTTCCGGAGATGGGGGCATTTCTGCTATTGGCTGCGATCATTAATCGCAAGGATCTTGTGGGCGTTGTTCGGCGTTTACTGCCTGCAGGGTTCCATGTCAACGTCTTTTCTTTTCTGCTAGACGCGCTGCTAATTGCACCGCTTCTGGCAGTAGGCATGGTGTTGATGCAACATTCAGTTGCATGGACATGGACCGGTGCAATGGGTGCGATGTGGGCTGAATTTCCGAAGTGGCTGCTGCTCTTAGTAGTGCTCTTTGTGGGGGATGCAATCGGTTACTTCCGGCATCGGCTCGAGCACTGTAGGTGGCTATGGTTGTTTCACGAGATGCACCACAGTGATCGCAGGATGACTTGGTTCTCTCTGTACCGTTTTCATCCCATCAACCGTTTGACAACGGTGTTCATCGATATGGGGGCGCTTCTGCTCTTTGGGTTCCCGCTGTGGGTCATCTTCATGAACGCGCTCATCCGTCATTACTATGGCTTGTTCATTCACGCGAACGTGCCATGGACCTATGGCGCCTTGGGTCGCCTATTCGTGTCGCCCGCCATGCATAGATGGCATCACGTGCGCAACGGGGAAGGGGTGGGTAACAATTTCGCGACAGTGTTCTCGGTATTCGACCAGTGGTTTGGCACTTGGTATGTGCCCTTTCCGTGCGACGCACCCCTGGGGGTGGCCGGTGCCGGCCACGATTCCTTCTTGCATCAGATCTTCAGTCCCTTCGCTCGCTTGTTTAGGTTGAGGCGTCCCTCCGGTGTCGGGAGCGATGCTGTTCCGTAGGCAATCGGGGGGGGGGGCGAAGGGTGGTCATAGTGCGCTCTCTGGCTGCACTAGCAATGGATTATCCTCTTCAATGTGGGGCGTGCCGGGACGCTGCATTTACGGGTGAACGGTACGAAATTCGATATCACCGGCGTTGATAGGCAAGAGATCAGTAGATGAACACCGTAACCACCGCCAATCTCGTCGGCATCACCGGCCTGGCCCGTCGCTTGGTCCAGGATGGTGCGCTGGACGAGGCTTCCGCCCGCGACGCCATGGCCAAGGCCGCTGCCGCCCGGCAGCCGCTGCCGACCTGGTTCGCGCAGAACAAGGTGGTCGGGGCGGCCCAGTTGGCGGCCGCCAATGCGGTCGAGTTCGGCATGCCGCTGTTCGACGTGTCCACGTTCGACGCCAGCCAGAACGCGATGAGCCTGGTCAGCGAAGAGCTGCTGCGCAAGCACAACGTGCTGCCGCTGTTCAAGCGCGGCGGCAAGCTGTTCGTGGGTACCAGCAACCCGACCCATTCGTTGGACGAGATCAAGTTCCACACAAATCTGGTGGTGGAGCCGATCCTGGTGGATGAGGACCAGATCCGTCGCACGCTCGAGCAGTGGCATGCCAGCCATGACACGCTGGGCGACGCGCTGGGCGGTGACGACGATGGCATTGGTAACCTGGATGTGTCCGGCGGTGAAGAGGACATTTCCGGGGGCGGCGACGCCGGCATCGATGCCAAGGGCGACGACACCCCGGTGGTGAAGTTCGTCAACAAGGTGCTGGTGGACGCGATCCGCAAGGGCGCCTCGGACATCCACTTCGAGCCCTATGAAGACGACTACCGCGTGCGCCTGCGCATCGATGGCCTGCTGAAGATGGTCGCGCGCGCGCCGGTGAAGTTGAACCAGCGCATCGCCGCGCGCCTGAAGGTGATGGCACAGCTGGACATCGCCGAGAAGCGCGTGCCGCAGGACGGACGCATCAAGCTCAACCTGTCCAAGACCAAGCAGATCGACTTCCGCGTGAGTACGCTGCCGACCCTGTTCGGCGAGAAGGTGGTGCTGCGTATCCTGGACGGCAGCGCGGCCAAGCTGGGCATCGACAAGCTGGGTTACGAACCGGACCAGCAGAAGCTGTTCCTGGAAGCCATCCACAAGCCGTACGGCATGGTGCTGGTGACCGGCCCGACCGGTTCGGGCAAGACGGTGTCGCTGTACACCGCGCTGGGCATCCTCAACGACGAGACGCGCAACATCTCCACCGCCGAAGACCCGGTGGAAATCCGCTTGCCCGGCGTCAACCAGGTGCAGCAGAACAACAAGCGCGGCATGACCTTCGCCGCGGCCCTGCGCTCGTTCCTGCGACAGGATCCGGACATCATCATGGTCGGCGAAATCCGCGACCTGGAAACGGCCGAGATCGCGATCAAGGCGGCGCAGACCGGCCACATGGTGCTGTCCACGCTGCACACCAACGATGCGCCGCAGACCATCGCGCGCCTGATGAACATGGGCATCGCGCCGTACAACATCACCAGCTCGGTGACGCTGGTGATCGCGCAGCGCCTGGCGCGCCGGCTGTGCAACAACTGCAAGCGCCCGGCCAATCTGCCCGAGCATGCGCTGCTGGCCGAAGGCTTCACCCAGGCGCAGCTGGACGCGGGTATCGAGCTGTACGAGGCGGTCGGCTGCGATGAGTGCACCGAGGGCTACAAGGGCCGTACGGGTATCTACCAGGTGATGCCGATGACCGACGAGATCGCCACGATCGTGCTGGCTGGCGGCAATGCGTTGCAGATTGCCGAGGCCGCACAGCAGATCGGGGTGAACGATCTGCGCCAGTCGGCGTTGAAGAAGGCCGCTGCGGGCATTACCAGCCTGGCCGAGATCAACCGCGTTACCAAGGATTGAGGTAGCCCGGAGAGCAGCCGAGCATGGGCTCGGCTCTACAGTAGATCCACGCCATGCGTGGATGCCGCGATGCATGAGGTTGCCGGCCAGCGGCCGGCACTACCCGTTGGTGGGCCCGCGTCGGGCCCTGTGCTTACTCCATCCCCAGCTTCTTCAGCTTGTAGCGCAGCGCGCGGAAGGTGATGCCCAGCTGCGCGGCGGTGCGGGTCTTGTTCCAGCGGTTTTCTTCCAGCGCGCGCTGGATGGCGCTGCGCTCGAGCTGTTCGATGTAGGAGGGCAGGGCGGCGCTGCCGGGCTGCAGGTCCACGACGGCTTCGGCGTGCGCTGCGCTGCCGGGCGTGCGCGGGGCATGTTGCGGCAGGCGCAGGTCATCGGCGCCGATGCGGTCTTCTTCGGCCAGTGCCAGTGCACGCTCCAGGATGTTCTCCAGTTCACGCACGTTGCCGGGGAAGGCGTACTGGGCCAGTGCGTCCAGTGCCGACGGCGCCAGCAACGGCGTCGGGCGGCCATGGCTGCGGGCCAGCCGTGCCAGCACCGACGCGGCCAGTTCCGGCAGGTCCTGGCGACGCTCGCGCAGCGGCGGCACCCTCAGCTCAATCACGTTGATGCGGTAGTAGAGGTCGTGGCGGAAACGGCCGTCCTCGACCAGTTCGGCCAGGTCCTTGTGGGTGGCCGAGAGGATGCGCACGTCCACCGGCTCTTCGTTGGCCGCACCGACCGCGCGCACCGATTTTTCCTGGATCGCGCGCAGCAGCTTCACCTGCATCTGCAGGGGCAGCTCGGCCACTTCGTCCAGGAACAGGGTGCCGCCATGCGCGGCCTGGAACAGCCCGGGCTTGTCGGCGTGGGCGCCGCTGAAGCTGCCCTTGCGGTGGCCGAAGAATTCGCTCTCCATCAGCTCGCCGGGAATGGCGCCGCAGTTGACCGGCACGAACGGGCCGGCCGCGCGGGCACCCTGGGCATGGATGGTGCGTGCGACCAGCTCCTTGCCCACGCCGGATTCACCGAGGATGTAGACCGGCGCCTGGCTGCGCGCGACCTTGCCGATGGTGGTACGCAGCACGTCCATGGCCGGCGAGTCGCCAAGCAGGCGTGCGCCCTGTTCGGCGGCAGGGCCGGGCACGGGGCGCTCGGTGTTGTTGAGTTCCAGCGCGTGCTTGACCAGGCCACGCAGCACGGCGATGTCCACCGGCTTGCTGACGAAATCGAAGGCGCCGGCCTTCAGCGCTTCCACCGCCAGGTCCATGCTGCCAAAGGCAGTGATCATCGCCACCGGCGTGCGCGGGTAGTGCTGGGCGATCTCGCTGACCAGCTCGATACCGTTGCCGTCGGGCAGGCGCATGTCGGTGATGCACAGGTCGTACGGATTGCTGGCCAGCAGTTCGCGCGCTTCGGCAAGGTTGGCTGCGGTACTGATGCGCAGCCCCATGCGGCCGAGCGTGAGTACCAGCAGTTCGCGGATGTCGCGTTCGTCGTCGACGACGAGGGCGCTGCGGGTTTCGTTCATGGGCGTGAAAGATAAACGAGGGGGCTGGAAGCGACAAATGTTTGACGCACAGAATCGAGATCAGGTGGGCAACAGCGTATGCGGGCCGGGCAGCACCAGGCGGAAGCAGGAGCCTCCAGCGGGAACCGGGATGTAGTCCAGCCGCGCCTGGTTGGCCCGGCACAGCTCGCGGGCGATGTACAGACCCAGCCCGGTGCCATGCTCGGACGTGGTGAAGAACGGCCGGAACAACTGCGCGGCCACGGTCTCGGGAATGCCGGGGCCACGATCCATCACGTCGATGACCGCGCTGCGCTCGTGCTGCGCCACGCGCAGGCGCACCCGCGCCGGTTGCTGGCCGATGCGCCCGTACTTGAGCGCGTTGTGCACCAGCACGGTCAGCACCTGGTAGAGGTGCTTGCTGTCGACCTGGGCCAGCACCGAGGTGTCGTTGATGATCGGCTCGATGCTGTCGGTCTCCAGCGTCTGCCCCTGCTTGTACTCCAGCACGAAGCGGCGCACGAAGGCGGCCAGGTCGACGTTTTCGGGCGTGGCGCGCTCGCGCCGGGCCAGGCCCAGCACGCTTTCGACGATGCCGTTGGTGCGCTGGCACTGCTGGCGGATGATCTGCAGCAGGCGGCGGTCGCTTTCGTTGAAGCCGGTGCCTTCCTCCAGCAGCTGCACCGCGTAGTTGATCGCGGCCAGCGGGTTGCGGATCTCGTGGGCGAGGCTGGCCGAGAAGCGCCCCATTGCTGACAGGGTGAGCGACTCGGCACGGCGCGAGACCACGCTGGAGTCGTCCAGGAATACCAGGGCCAGCTCGCTGCCGGCCAGCAGGCGCGCAAAGCGGGGCTGCACTTCGGGCTGGTCGGGGTTGAGCTGCAGCGGCAGTTCGTCCTGGGCCCAGCCGTTGCGCCAGCGCTGCAGGCGACGGGCCAGTTCCGGGGCGGCGCTGGCCAGGTCCAGGCGGCCGCTTTCGCCGCTGCCGTCGCTGTCACCGAGCAGCATCGAGGCGGCCTCGTTGGCCAGGGTGACGCGGTTGTCGGCGTCGACCACCAGCACGCCGGTACGCATGCGGCGGATGATCAGCTCGTTGATCTGGAACAGGTTGGCCACTTCATCGCCGCGCTGGTTGGCCAGCTGCTGGTTGCGGCGCGCGCGGCTGCCGACCTGGTAACTGATGAAGGCCAGCGCCAGGTAGCTGGTGGCGAACATCGCCAGTTCGGCCAGGGTACGGGTGGGGTCGCCACCTTCCAGCAGCTTCCAGGTGTATTCCACGCCGGTGGCGAGGCTGGCGGCCAGGGCCAGGCCCAGCCCCAGGCTGAGCGGCAGCAGGGTGGCGGCAGCGGCGATGTTGAACAGCAGCGACATCGAAATGCCGGCGCTGGCACCCGGCAGGGCATGCGACAACAGGGTGGCGGCGACAATGTCCACCAGCACGCCGCTGACCACGATCGGGCGCAGCCAGCGTTCATTGCGGCCGATCACCAGGGCCAGCAGCGAGAGCACCAGGTAGATGGCGGCGACGGTGTCGGCCAGCCGTGGATGGTGGGCTTCGCCGACCATGGCCGACAGGGGGCTGTAGAGCAGGGCGGCGATGACCGAGGCGATCAGCACCCGGTACAGCGCGAAGAAATACAGCTCACGCCGCGGAATCGATTCGATGCGGTCGATCAATGAAGCACTGGGTGACACGCCGGAACTCCCCTTCTGGCTGCCTGGGTCTGGAATCTGCGGCGGGCCTGCCCGGCGTCCCCTGAGGCCGGGCGGTACGTCGCTTCGATGTGGCTTGCGGTGGAAGCCGTCGAGCACCCCCGACGCTACACACCCTGGCTGACCAGTATAGGGCCGCCGGCGGGCGCCCGCCGGTGCGGCCCGGATCGCGCATTTGGCCTGGGATGGATACCGCTGGCCAGCCGGCCCCCGGGCGCAACTGCCTGAATGACGGCGGAAATCTGGCCGGGTCTGGCGTTTTGTACAGACTTCTTTGCGCCCCGGCGCCGGCTCGGCCACAATAGTGGGCCCGCCGCGGTCCGTGCCGGTGCCTCTTCGAGGGGGCCCTGAGGAATTGCGTGCGGTCGTTCCTATTCCCACGGTGACGCATGAATTTCCACGAATACCAGGCAAAACAACTGCTTGCCGAATACGGCATCCCGGTCCCGGCCGGCAAGGTCGCGGCGACCCCGGACGAGGCGGTTGAAGTCGCCCAGTCGCTGGGCCAGGGCCCCTGGATGGTCAAGGCGCAGATCCACGCTGGCGGCCGCGGCAAGGCTGGCGGCGTCAAGTTCTGCAAGACCGTCGACGACGTGAAGGCCGCAGCGGCCAAGATGCTCGGCACCAAGATGGCCACCTACCAGACTGCCGGCGTCGAGCTGCCGATCAACCTGGTGCTGGTGACCACCGCCGGTGAGATCGTCAAGGAGCTGTACCTGTCGGTCCTGGTGGATCGCGGCACCCGCACCATCAGCTACATCGCCTCTTCCGAAGGCGGCATGGAAATCGAGCAGGTCGCTGCCGAGACCCCGGACAAGATCCACACCCTGAACGTGGACTTCGTCGAGGGCGTGCAGGGTTACCACGGCCGTGACATCGGCTTCAAGATGGGCCTGACCGCCAAGCAGGCCGGCCAGTTCGCCAACATCATGGTGAACCTGTACCGCATCTTCAACGAGAAGGACCTGGCGCTGGTTGAGATCAACCCGCTGGCGATCCTGGACGATGGCAACCTGTACGCGCTGGACGGCAAGTTCAACAGCGACGACAACGCCAACTTCCGCCACAAGGAACTGGTCGCGATGCGCGACAAGTCCCAGGAAGATGAAACCGAAGTGACCGCTTCGGAGCTGGACATCAACTACGTCACCATGGACGGCAACATCGGCTGCATGGTGAACGGTGCCGGCCTGGCCATGGCCACCATGGACGTCATCAAGCTCAACGGCGGCGAGCCGGCGAACTTCCTGGACGTGGGCGGCGGTGCGAACAAGCAGCGCGTCATCGAAGCGTTCAAGCTGATCCTGTCCTCGGACAAGGTTGAAGGCATCTTCGTCAACATCTTCGGCGGCATCGTCCGCTGCGACATGATTGCCGAAGGCATCATCGCCGCCGTGAAGGAAGTGGGCGTCAAGGTTCCGGTCGTGGTGCGCCTGGAAGGCACCAACGTGGAAGAGGGCAAGCAGCTGCTGCGTGACAGCGGCATGGCCATCATCCCGGCTGACAACATCAACGACGGCGCCAAGAAGGTCGTTGAAGCGGTCAAGAACGCCGCCTGATCCACGACACCGAAGGAAATTCCCATGTCTGTTTTGATTAACAAGAACACCAAGGTGATCGTGCAGGGCTTCACCGGCCAGCAGGGCACCTTCCACGCCACTCAGATGATCGAGTACGGCACCCAGGTTGTTGGCGGCGTGACCCCGGGCAAGGGTGGCACCACCCACATCGACCTGCCGGTCTTCAACACCGTTGCCGACGCCGTGCAGAGCACCGGCGCCAACGCTTCGGTCATCTACGTGCCGCCGCCGTTCGCGGCCGACGCGATCCTGGAAGCTGCGGCTGCCGGCATCAAGGTCATCGTCTGCATCACCGAAGGCATCCCGGTGCTGGACATGCTGCGCGTGAAGAACGTGCTGACCCGTTCCTACCCGGACACCGTGCTGATCGGGCCGAACTGCCCGGGCGTCATCACGCCGGGCGAGTGCAAGATCGGCATCATGCCGGGCCACATCCACAAGCCGGGCAAGATCGGCATCGTGTCGCGTTCGGGCACCCTGACCTATGAAGCGGTCAAGCAGACCACCGAAGTCGGCCTGGGCCAGTCCACCTGCATCGGCATCGGCGGTGACCCGATCAACGGCCTGAACTTCGTCGACTGCCTGAAGCTGTTCAACGAAGACCCGCAGACCGAAGGCATCATCATGGTCGGCGAAATCGGCGGTGACGCAGAAGAAGCCGGCGCCGAGTACATCAAGAACCATGTGAAGAAGCCGGTCGTCGGTTTCATCGCCGGTGCGTCGGCTCCGGCCGGCAAGCGCATGGGCCACGCGGGCGCGATCGCCTCGGGCGGCAAGGGCACCGCGGAAGGCAAGTTCGCCGCGATGGAAGCCGCTGGCGTGGTCACCGTCCGTTCGCCGGGCGACCTGGGCGCTGCCATCGCCAAGCTGGTGAAATAAGATCGGCTGCCTCGCGCAGACGATGCTGTAGAGCCGGCCGCTGGCCGGCTGCCTGAAACAGAAGGGCCGCCTATGGGCGGCCTTTCTGCGTCTGGCGCCCTGACGGTTCCGGTAACCCCATCCACGCATGGCGTGGATCTACTGAGCCGGGGCTGTCCACGCAGTGAACGCCCCCGGCGCGCGCACGACGCGGCGTTACAATGGAAGCATTGCAACCACAGGCTGGATTCCCATGGCTTCGATCCGCATCGCGATGGCGCAGTTCGACTTCCCGGTCGGCGACGTCGCCGGCAACACCGAGCGCATCATCGAGATGATCGGCCAGGCGCGCGATGAGTACGGCGCCGAGCTGGTGATGTTCCCCGAGCTGGCGGTGAGCGGCTACCCGCCGGAGGACCTGCTGCTGCGCCCGGGTTTCCTGTACGAGTGCGAGCAGGCGTTGACCCGCATCGCCACCGCCTGCCGTGGCATCACCGCCGTGGTCGGCTGGCCGCAGGCGGCTGGCGCGGTGGTCTACAACGCTGCCAGCGTACTGCGTGACGGCCTGGTCGAGCAGACCTACCGCAAGCGCGAACTGCCCAACTACGCGGTCTTCGACGAGCGCCGCTACTTCGACGTCGATCCGGATGGTGGCAGCTGCGTGTTCGAGGTCAATGGCATTCCGGTCGGCCTGCTGATCTGCGAAGACCTGTGGTTCGCCGAGCCGCTGGCCGACACCATGCGCGCGGGTGCGCAGCTGGTGGTGGTGCCGAATGCTTCGCCCTACGAGCGTGGCAAGCACGCCCAGCGCGACGCCGTGCTGGCCGCGCGTACCCGCGAGAGCGGGGCGGCCATCGCTTACCTCAACGTGGTGGGCGGCCAGGATGCGCTGGTGTTCGACGGTGCTTCGGTGGTGGCGGATGGTGATGGCACGGTGCACCCGGCCGCTGCTGCCTTCGTCGACCAGTGGCTGGTGGTGGAGTATGACGGTGAGACCCGCCGCTTCATGCCGCATGTGTGGATGGACGACGGCGACGAGAGCATGGACGCGCTGGCCTGGCGCGCGGTGACCCGTGGCATCCAGGACTACTGCCGCAAGAACGGTTTCAGGAAGGTGTGGCTGGGCCTGTCCGGTGGCATCGACTCGGCCCTGGTGCTGGCATTGGCCGTGGATGCGATGGGCGCAGAGAACGTGACCGCCGTGCGCCTGCCGTCGCGCTACACCGCCGGCCTGTCCAACGACCTGGCCGCCGAGCAGTGCCGGGCACTGGGGGTGAAGCTTGAGGCTGTGTCGATCGAGCCGGCGTTCAAGGGCCTGATGGAATCGCTGGCGCCGATGTTCGAAGGCACCGCGCCGGACGTGACCGAAGAGAACCTGCAGTCGCGCAGCCGCGGCGTGATCCTGATGGCGCTGGCCAACAAGTTCGGCGGCCTGCTGCTGACCACCGGCAACAAGAGCGAGTACGCGGTCGGCTACGCCACCATCTACGGCGACATGTGCGGTGGCTACGCGCCGCTGAAGGACCTGTACAAGACCGAAGTGTTCGGCCTGTCCAAGTGGCGCAATACCGTGGGCGGCGCACCGGTGATCCCGCCGGCGGTGATCAGCCGCCCGCCGTCGGCCGAGCTGCGCGAGAACCAGCTGGACCAGGACTCGCTGCCGGCCTATGACGTGCTGGACGGCATCCTGTACCGCTACATCGACCAGGAGCAGTCGCGCGGCGAGATCGTGGCCGCCGGCTACGACGCAGCCGTGGTCGACCGCGTGCTGCGCCTGGTGCGCATCAGCGAGTGGAAGCGGCACCAGGCCGCGCCGGGGCCGAAGGTCTCGCGCCGCGCGTTCGGCCGCGAGCGGCGCTACCCGATCAGCAACGGCTACAAGGGCTGAGGCAGCGCTTGGCGGTTAGTGCCGGCCGCTGGCCGGCAACCCGTTGGCCCCTCTCCGGTGGGGGCGGATCTTGGTCCGCACGATGGTCGAAGATCATCCTCGCTTGGCGTGGATCTACCGGACTCCGTCGAGCAACTGTTCGAGGCCGGCGGTTTCCGCAGCGTCGTTGAAGGGATCGTCCCCCAGTCGCGCACGTACGAACCCCAGGCCATCGGCGGCGGCTGCGTCCAGCGTGCCCCGGTGGTCGACGGGGTAGCGCCGGAACGCGACCGGCTCGCCTCGCAGGGCCAGGCCAGCGGCGTACAGCAGGGTGGTCAGGTAGGGCACATCGCGGTCCTGGCTGCCATGGCCCAACATCAGCGGTTGGCTGAAGCCGCGGCGCGGTACGCCGAGATAGTCGTACAGCACCGCCCAGATGCCCGGCACGCTGGCCAGCGGTGCAGTGAACATGCTGCCGGTGTCGGCGCCGTCCAGCGTGGTGGCCAGTTCGCCCAGGCACTGCTCGCGTGCCACGGCCACACGGGCGCGGCCGGCGTCGCTGAGGACGCGGTCGATCTGTGGCGCGACCTGCAGCAGGCCATCGAGCAGATACGCGTGATACGCGTTGAGCGCGCCAGGATTGGCCGTGCGGTTGTCCGGCTTCATCACCAGCGCGGTCAGTTCGACTGCGGTGGGCGTGCCGGTGGTGAAGCTGCCGCGGTACTGCAGCGACGGTCCACCATAGGTGGGGGCGATGTGGCCCGCCGTGAGCGCGGCGGCACCGCCCTGCGAATGGCCGACCGAGACCCAGCGTGGCGACAGCGTCCCGTTGCCGAGGTACTGGCGGCTGGCCTTGATCATGTCGATGGCGTTGCGCGCGGCAGTGCGCACATGCAGATAGGCATGGTCGCCTGAGCTTCCGAGGCCCTGATAATCCGCGGCGACCACTGCATAGCCCTGTGCCAGGAACCGATCGAGGAAGCGCCCGTCGCGTTCGGGTTGATAGGGGCCGGAGACCGAGGGCGCACAACGATCCGCAATGCCCTGGGTGCCATGCGCCCACGACACCACCGGCCAACCGCCGATGGGCGGCGTGCCGGCGGGCAGGTACAGCAGGCCGGTGCCTTCGGCCAGCTGCCCGCGGTGATCCGGGGTGCGGTAGTGCAGTTTGTAGGCCTGGGCGGCCTGGGACGGCACCCAGGTGGCGCGATAGGGGGCTGCGGACAGCAGATCGCCCGGTGCGCCCTGTGCGGCGGCCGGCGGCGCCGAGGCCAGCGCCAGCAGCGCGATGGCGAGGAGGCAGGACAGAGGGCGGATACTGCGGGGCAGTGAGGCCATGGGGCGCTCCGTGATGGCCGGTGTGGCCGTGACGCTGCAGTGTGGATGGCCGTGCCCGGGCGGGCCGCGACCGGCGTCGCATCCGCCGTGGATTCGTAGCATTCCTAGGTGCCGGCCCCGGCGCGGGGAGGCGGGCGAGGAAAGCAGTCGAGCATGGCTCGACTCTACAAAGAAGAAGGGCCCCGTCGGGGCCCTCGCTTACTTCTTTTCCAGTCGCGCGTTGCGCTGGCCGGTGCTGGCGGACTTCTCGCCGGCGAACGGGTTCAGCTTGCGGATCATCCACGGGTACTTCGGCCACTTGCCTTCCAGCCACGGGTGATCCGGCTGGTTCAGCTGCAGGACGCGGCGGGCGTCGTCGGCCAGGGTCTTGTTGCCCAGGTGGGTGTAGGAATCGGCCAGCACGGCCACGGCGTCGTACTGGAAGGCGCTCTGCGGGTAGGTTTCCAGCAGGTAGTTGGCGCGGCCCACGGCTGACACCCAGGCGCCGCGGCGCATGTAGTACAGCGCGTTGTCCAGCTCGTGCTGGGCGAACACGTCACGCAGCTCCAGCATGCGCTGGCGCGCATCGGCGGCGTAGCGGCTGTTCGGGTAACGATCAACCACGATGTTGAAGTCCGAGTACGCCTGGTGCGGCGTGGACAGGTCGCGGCGGCTGGCATCCAGCGACCATACGCGGCGCAGGAAAACCGTACTGCGGTTGGAGTTGGCCAGGCCGCGCAGGTAGTACAGATAGGCAATGTTGCGGTGGGTCGGGTAGGTACGGATGAAGCGGTCGATGCTGGACACCGCGTCATCGTGCTTGCCGGCCTTGTACTGCGCGTAGGCGGTTTCGATCATCGCCTGCTCGGTGTACGGACCGTACGGATACTGGGCCACCAGACGGCGGAAGCTGGCTTCGGCGCCGCTCCAGTTGCCGCCCTGCATCAGCTTGTGGCTTTTCTCGTACAGCTGTTCGACCGGCACGCCTTCATCGGGGCGATCACCCTTCTTGGCGCCGCGATGGCAGCCGGTTGCGGCGATGACCAGCACCAGCAGCAGGGCGGTGAGGCGGACGGGCGCGGAGAGCATGGCGGAGCGTCGGATCATGGGGTCGAGGCGGGACGCGGCTGGAATACGAAGGGTCGATGATAGCCTAGTGTCCTGTCCAGCGACTGAAACCGGCCGCCGGGACCCCAAAATTTCAAAGAATGCCCCCTGCCATGTCTGAACAACCCTCTGAATCGGCCCGCCAGGCCATCGTCCCCGACACCGCTGCGGGCCGTCGTTTCGACGCGGTCGTGGCCGAACTGTTCCCCGAATACTCGCGCTCGCGGTTGACCGAGTGGATCAAGGCCGGTGAGGTCCTGCTGGACGGTGCCCAGGTGCGCCCGCGCGATCCGCTGCGTGGCGGCGAGGTGGTGACCCTCAACGCGGTGCTGGAAACCCAGACCGACGCCCAGCCGGAGGACATCCCGCTGGACGTGCTGTTCGAGGACGAGCACCTGCTGGTGATCAACAAGCCGGTGGGCCTGGTGGTCCATCCGGGTGCCGGCAACCACAGCGGCACCCTGGTCAACGCGCTCCTGTTCCGCGATCCGTCGGTGGCGGTGCTGCCGCGCGCCGGCATCGTGCATCGCCTGGACAAGGACACCAGCGGCGTGATGGTGGTGGCCAAGACCCTGGAAGCGCAGACCGCGCTGGTCGAGCAGCTGGCGGCACGTGACGTGCACCGTCAGTACCTGGCCATCGTGATGGGCGCACTGGTGGCCGGTGGTACTGCCGATGCCCCGATCGACCGCCACCCGCGCGACCGCCTGAAGATGGCGGTGCGTGAGGACGGCAAGGAAGCGGTGACCCACTACCGCCTGCGCGAGCGCTTCCGGGCACACACCGCGCTGGAGTGCCGCCTGGAAACCGGCCGTACCCACCAGATCCGCGTGCACATGGCGCACGTGCGCCATCCGATCATCGGCGACCCGCTGTATGGCGGCGCGCTGAAGCTGCCCAAGGGCGCCAGCGACGAGCTGGTGGCCGCGCTGCGCGGCTTCAAGCGCCAGGCCCTGCACGCCGAGACCCTGGAGTTCACGCACCCGATCACCGGTGAACCGGTGCGCAACACCGCGCCGGTGCCGGAGGACATGCTGCACCTGCTGAAGGTGCTGCGCGAAGACAGCGAAGCCTTCGCCGCCCGCGAGCGGGACCGCTGGTGATGGCGGCCGCGCTGCCGTTGCTGCAGGCCGACTGGCCGGCGCCCGCAGGCGTCCATGCGCTGACCACGCGCCGGCACGGCGCGGGCATCTCGCCGGCGCCGTTCGCGCAGTTCAACCTGGGCAACCGGCACGCGGCCGATGGTGATACCCCGGCCAACGTGGAGCACAACCGCCAGCTGCTGCAACAGGGGCTGGCGCTGCCGTCGGCGCCGCACTGGCTGCGCCAGGTGCACAGCAGCACCGTGCTGCGCTTCGATGCACCGCCGGTGCCCGGCGCGCGCGAGCCGGTGGCCGACGCGGCGGTAACCTCGGTGCCGGGCGTGGTGCTGGCGATCCTGACCGCCGACTGCCTGCCGGTGGTGTTCGCCGCCGCGGACGGCAGCGAGGTGGGCGCGGCCCATGCCGGCTGGCGGGGGCTGGCCGACGGCATGCTGGAGGCCACGGTGGCCGCC
The DNA here is from genome assembly GCF_037079935.1 of Stenotrophomonas maltophilia group sp. Smal12. Taxonomy (NCBI): domain Bacteria; kingdom Pseudomonadati; phylum Pseudomonadota; class Gammaproteobacteria; order Lysobacterales; family Lysobacteraceae; genus Stenotrophomonas; species Stenotrophomonas maltophilia group sp. Smal12. The sequence goes on from NZ_JBAWUK010000002.1 coordinate 48,429, forward strand.
CTGCAGACGCCGCCGGCGCAGCTGCGGGCCTGGTTGGGCCCGGCCGCCGGGCCGTCCGACTATGAGATCGGCGAGGAGGTCTATCACGCCTTCGTCGGCCATGATCCCGCTGCTGAGCGGGCGTTCGTCGTGACCCGTCCCGGACACTGGAAGGTGGACCTGTTCGCGCTGGCGCGGCAGCGCCTGCAGTCTGTGGGGATGGACCCGGCACAGGTGTATGGGGGCACGGTGTCGACGATGGCCGACCCGGACCTGTATTCGCATCGGCGCGATCGTCGCACCGGGCGCATGGCGACCCTGGCCTGGATCGCGCCCTGACTGCGCCGCTGTTCGCGCGTGTGCTGGGGCCGGCCTTCGCCACCCTGGCAGGACCGGTGCAGGCGCTGCATGCCGCGCCGTTGCCCTGCCGCTACGTGGGGCAGGCCTGCATCGTGAGGGGGCGGCACTGGCTGGTGCCGCTGCTGGCTGCGTTGGCGCGGTTGCCACAGGACGGTGACGCGCTGCCCACCGAGGTGGCGTTCAACCGCTACCGGCAGGGCGAGCAGTGGGCGCGGCGGTTCGGCCGCTGGCCAATGGTGTCGCGGCTGTGGGCGCACGACGGGCATCTGCGCGAGCAGCTGGGCGCGGTGCGCTTCGAGTTCGCGCTGCGGGCCCGCGACGGTGGTATCGACTGGTCGGTGCGCCGGGTCTGGGCGTTCGGGCTGCTGCCGCTGCCGACGCGTTGGTTCGGCGGTGTGCGCTGCCGTGAAGCCTGGCAGGGCGAGCGCTACACTTTCCTGGTCGATGTGACGCTGCCCTGGGCCGGAGCCCTGATCCGCTATGAAGGTTGGCTCGAACCGCGGTGACGCTGCCGCCGAGGCTGGCAGCGCGGTGATCGTGTTCGATGGCGTGTGCGCACTGTGCAATCGCTGGGTGCGGTTCCTGCTGCGTTTCGACCGCAGGGGGCGCTACCGCTTTGCAGCGATGCAGGGGCAGAAGGGCAGCGCGATGCTGCGCGCGCACGGGCTGGATCCGCAGGACCCGATGTCGTTCCTGCTGCTGGACGCACAGGGTGCCTGGACCGATACCGATGCGATCCTGCGCGTACTTGCGGGGCTGGGCGGCGCCTGGCGCCTGGCCGGCGTGCTGCGGCTCGTGCCGCGCGGCTGGCGTGATGCGGCGTATCGCGCGCTGGCACGCAACCGCTACCGCTGGTTCGGTCGGCATGACACCTGCCATCTACCCGCACCGGAACAGGCCGCGCGGTTCCTGGATTGACGAAAAAGGGGACGGAGGGGATTAAGTCGTTTGTGCACAAACGACTTAATCCCCTCCGTCCCCTTTTTCTTCAGCCTTCGAGTGCGTCGAGGTAGCTGCGGCGCCAGTGGTTGATGTCGTAGGTGCGCAGATGTTCCATCATCGCGTGCCAGCGTTCCTTGCGCCTGCTCAGCGACATCGTCGCTGCGGTGGCGATCGCATCGGCCACGCCGTCGAGGTCGTGCGGGTTCACCAGCAGTGCCTGCTTCAGTTCGTCGGCGGCGCCGGCCAACAGTGACAGCACCAGCACGCCGGGATCCTCCGGGTCCTGCGAGGCCACGTATTCCTTGGCCACCAGGTTCATGCCATCGCGCAGCGGCGTGACCAGGCCGACCGCCGCCGCTCGGTAGAAGCCGGTGAGCGTGGCATGGGTGAAGTTCTGGTTGACGTAGCGCAGCGGCGTCCAGTCCGGCTCGGCGTGGCCACCGTTGATGTGGCCGGCGATCTGTTCCAGTTGGCTGCGCAGCTGCCGGTACTCGGTGACATCGCCGCGCGAGACCGGCGCGATCTGCAGGTAGGTGAGCGAGCCGCGCTGGTCGGGGTGGCGCTGCAGGTAGCGCTCGAAGCCGAGGAAGCGTTCGGGCAGGCCCTTGGAGTAGTCCAGGCGATCCACGCCGATCGCCAGCTGGCGGTCCCGCAGGCTGCTGCGCAGGTTCTTCACTGCGGTCTTGGTCGCGGCGGTGCCGGCCTGGCGCGCGATCAGTTCGGTGTCGATGCCGATCGGGAAGGCCGCCGCGCGGAATCGGCGCCCACCGGGCGCTTCCAGCTCACCGTTGTCGAGCACGCGGCCACCACCGAACAGGCGCAGGTAGGTCTGGAAGCGATCGGCATCGCGCTGGGTCTGGAAGCCGACCAGGTCGTAGGCGTACAGCGCGGAGAATAACCGCAGATGATCGGGCATGGCCTGCAGCAGGTCGGCGGACGGCATCGGGATGTGCAGGAAGAAACCGATGCGGCAGCCGATGCCGCGCTCGCGCAGCAGTGCGCCGAGCGGGATCAGGTGGTAGTCGTGGATCCAGACGATGTCGTCCTCGCGCAGCAATGGCGCGAGCTTGTCGGCGAACAGCGCATTGACCTTGTGGTAGGTCTCGCGGGTGCCGCGGTCGTAGTCGACCAGGTCCAGCCGGAAGTGCAGCAGTGGCCACAGCGTGCGGTTGGCGAAACCATTGTAGTAGCCATCGACTTCGCGCTTGCTCAGGTCCATGGTGACGTAGTCGATGTCACCGTCCTTCTGCCGGTGCAGCGTGCCGCTGCCTTCCTTCACGGTCTTGCCGCTCCAGCCGAACCACAGCCCGCCGCGCTCCTTCAGGGCGGCCAGCAGGCCGACCGCCAGGCCGCCTGCGCGGTTCTCGCCGGGCACGGCCACACGATTTGATACCACGACCAGACGACTCACGATGCCTCCTGCCAGGACCGTGACAGGCGCATCGCGGCGGTGATCAGGCCGACATGCGAATAGGTCTGCGGGAAGTTGCCCCAGGCCTCGCCGGTGTCGAAGGCCAGATCCTCCGACAGCAGGCCCAGGTGATTGCGCTGCCTCAGCAGCAGTTCGAACATCTCGCGCGCCTCGTCCAGGCGCCCGATCGCCGCCAGTGCATCGATGTACCAGAACGTGCAGATGGTGAAGCTGGTTTCCGGTTCACCGAAGTCATCCGGAGCGACATAGCGGTACAGCGAATTGCCATGCTTGAGGTCACGGCCGATGGCTTCGACGGTGGCGATGAAGCGGGCGTCCATCGCGTCGATGAAGCCGATGTCGGCCAGCAGCAGCAGCGAGGCGTCCAGGCGATGGCCACCGAAGGTATCGGTGAAGTGGCCCAGCTCTTCGCTCCAGGATTCGGCCATGATGCGCGCGTGGATGGTGTCGGCACGTGTGCGCCAGTAGTGGGCGCGGTCGTCGCGCTTCAGCCGCACGGCGATCTTGCACAGGCGGTCGCAGGCGGCCCAGCACATCGCGCTGGTGTAGGTGTGTACCTCGGTGCGGCCGCGGAACTCCCACAGGCCGGCATCGGGTACGTCGTGCAGGGCGAAGGCCTGCTCGCCGAGGGGTTCGAGGCGGGCGAAGGTGTGCGCATCACCCGGGTCCTGCAGGCGCCGGTCGAAGAACAGCTGCGTGGACGCCAGCACGACGCTGCCGTAGACATCGTGCTGGCGCTGCACCCAGGCCAGATTGCCGCGTCGTACCGGGCCCATGCCGCGGTAGCCGGACAGGCTGGGGACCTCATCCTCGTCCAGCTTGGCTTCGAAGCCGATGCCGTACAGCGGTTGCAGCGTACCGTCGGTGGTGGCCAGGTTGAAGATGTAGCCGAGGAACTGTTCCATCGTGCGCGTGGCGCCGAGGCGGTTCAATGCACGCACCACGAACGCGGCATCACGCAGCCAGCAGTAGCGGTAATCCCAGTTGCGCACGCTGCCGGGGGCTTCAGGAATGGAGGTGGTCATCGCCGCGATGATCGCGCCGCTGTCCTCGTACTGGCACAGCTTCAGCGTGATCGCACTGCGGATCACCGCGTCCTGCCATTCCAGGGGAATGGACAGGTAGCGCACCCATTCGCGCCAGTAATCGCGGGTACGCTGGAAGGCCTCCTGCACATAGCCGCTGATCGAACGGTTGAGCGATTCATCCACGCCCAGGATCAGGTGGATGGGATGGTTGAGCACGAACGGCAGGCCGTCGCGCACGAAGCGCACCGGCACGTCGGTGGTCAGCCGCAGCACGTGTTCGGGCAGCACCCAGCGCACATGGTTGCTGCCCCAGGTGGATTCCGGAACGCGCGCGCCCCAGTCCGCCAGCGGGCGTGCGCGTACGGTGATGCGCGGGCTGCCAGCCAGCGGACGCACCTGGCGGATCAGGCTGACCGGGCGGTAGAAACGGTCGTTCTGGCGCCAGCGTGGGGCGAAGTCGAGGATTTCCAGTTCGCCGCCGTGCGCGTCGCGCAGCACGGTGCGCAGGATCGCCGTGTTGGTCAGGTATTCCTGCTCGCTGCTGGCGAAGTCTTCCAGCTCGATGGCGAAGTCGCCACCGGTCTGCTGGCTGGGGCCGAGCAGCGCACAGAAGGTAGGGTCGCCGTCGAAGGTGGGCAGGCAGCTCCAGACAACGCGGGCACGTTTGTCGACCAGGGCGCCGAAGCTGCCGTTGCCGACCACGCCCAGATCAAGATCGGGTTGGGTCATCACGCGGTACATCTCGGTTGCGGCCGTGGGGGTTGGCCGGGTCAATAGGCATTCTCACGCAGCCAGGCGTGCACGCTGCGTATGTCGGGCAGCGCGAACACCGCCGCGCTGGGTTCACGTTCACCCACCAGCACGCTCCAGCCATGCTGGCCGTTGGCGGCATCGAAGCCGAACTCATCGGTCAGGTCATCGCCGAGGAACACTGGCAGGCGACCGCGGAAGGGCAGGTACTGCATCATCCGAAGCACCGCACGGCCCTTGTCGGTGCCGACGGGCACGAACTCGACCACATGGTCGCCGGGCTGCAGGCGGTAGCTGGCACGGCCCCGCACGTGGCGGTCGGCGAAGGCGCGGACGTCCCTGGCTGCATGCGGCGCGCCGCGCCAGTGCAGGGCCAGGCCGACACCCTTGTCTTCCACCAGCACGCCGGGATGGCCGTGGGCGAAGCGCATCGCCTGCTGGTGCAGTGCGTGCAGCCATTCGGCGGTGTCGTCGTCGTGTTCGTCGCGCAGTACGCGGCCATCCTGCCCACGCAGTTCATGGCCATGCAGGCCCGCAGCAGGCAGTTGCAGCGGAGCGAACAGTTGATCCAGCTGTTCGAGCGGGCGGCCACTGACCAGTGCCACGGCACCTTCCAGGCGGTCGCTGATGCGGCCGATGGCTTCGCGCACATCCGGCAGCAGCTGCACGGCATCCGGGCGTGCAGCGAATTCGATCAGGGTGCCGTCGACATCGAGGAACAACGCGCAGGCGTCATCCAGCAATGGCGGTGGCGGACGCAGGGGGAGCGGTTCAGCCATGAAGCCCAGCTTGCCAGCGTGGGCGTGTACGTGGGGTCGAGGGCGGGCTACGGATCGGGGTAGTGCCGGCCAACGGTCGGCACCCACCCAGAGCGATCACCTCCGGTGGGTGGCGCCCCGTGGTGGGGCCGCAGGGGGGGCGTGGCTGGCGCCCCGGGCGTGGGGGCCCAACGGCCGCCCCCCCCCCGGTGGGTTTGTGTCAATCAAAAATAACC